>CAZYRO010000009.1:0-13679 GCA_964649435.1 uncultured Candidatus Saccharibacteria bacterium
TAATTGTAATTCCATTAATTTCCTTAATGTTTATTGGAATAGGTTATTTAATGCGGGAATATTACTTCCCCTGCAAGGAATAAAATAAGCAGCGCGCCAATAATTGTTGCGATAAACGCCAAAATAGATCTCTCTTTATTTTTTATAATCGCAGTAAGTCCCACAATAAAAGCAATAATACCCGAAGCAAACCCAGAAAGCATTGATAATCCTAAGCCTGGCCTTATGGCAATATCGCTTAAAATAGTTTCTCCTGCTGAAACAGATGTGTATATTTTTAGATAAAATAATCTGCCAACAACAAATAATAAAAACATGGCGATTATCAATCCAACCGACCATTTGCCTAATTTAGTTTTTGGCATAAAATCTATTTTCATACTTTTTGGGCTATTTTTTAGTGAAAATTGGAGTTGGGCATGCCCCATAGACGCGCTCTTGGCGAGCAAGCCCCCGATGAATATCGGGGCGGCGTTCCTAAAGTTAAAAGCAATTCTATTATTTCATAATTCAAAAATCCATCAAGCCCTCCCTGTAAAAATCTATTTCGTAGTCTTTTCCTATGACCATCTCCAGATAGTTGTTTTTCTGCCCCTTTTTTACTCATAACCTATTATATTTAGTATGTTTTCCTTTTGCTTTTTCAACTGGATATTTTTCGGCATTCTGCTTTAATTTCTTTTCCATGATTTTGATTAAATCAAGACCTAGGTTATCGGTTAATTCAAAAAGAAACATGGCGACGTCGGCGATTTCTTCAGCAATTTCGTCTTTATTAGTTTTTACATATTCCTCAACTTCCTCTTTATTTCTCCATTGAAAATGTTCCAAAAGTTCGGCCGCCTCAATGGTTATAGAAGCTGCCATGCTTTTTGGATCGTGAAACTGCATCCAATTTCGCTCATTGCGGAATTTTTTTATTTTTTCGATTATTTGTTTTATTCTATCGTCCATATTTTTATACAAATCTAACGTTCAATTCTTTGTTAAAAGCAGAAGCTACTTTCTCAAGATTATCAACGGTAAAATTTTGGTTTCCACCCTCCATCCTGGCTATTACGCTTTGAGTAGTATCAAGTTTTTTAGCTAATTGTTTTTGAGTACACCCGCTTTTTTCTCTTAATTTAACAATTTCGTAGGCAATGGCAACTCTGCGCCTTTCTTTCTCGTAGGCTTCTCTAAATTCTTTGTCTTTCATTCTTTCTCTAAAATCTTTTTCATAATCTGTAAGTTTTCTCATAAATTTATTTTTAAATTTTATTATTAATAAAGTCTTTATAATTATTAATAGCTTTTTTCTTTTCCCTTTGTGGAATTTTTTTAGTCTTTTTCAAAAAAGCATAAAGCAATATAATTCTCTTTTCGATATAAATAAAATAAAATATTCGATGACAGTTACGAGAAAAATCTACTCTTAATTCCCAAATTTTTCCTTTAACGTGGCTGACATAAGGATAATTTAGCCGTCCTTTGTTTTCTCGCAATAATTCCAGATAAGCATCTATTTTGGCCTGATTTTTCTTATCCTGAACGTGGATATAATTTTTAACCAGACTTTGGTTATTTTGACTATTCTTATAATATTCAATTTTATAATCATCATCTCGCACAAAAGGTCAGCTATGCCTCATGTAGAGTATAGCATATATGCTATACCTGTCAAGGGTTTTCGCTGTGGATAATTATTATTCTTCAAAAAATAAAAAAGAGGGCCATCCCTCCTCTTTAAATATAACTTTAATATTTTTTTAAGTCAATATTAAAAATAGCGACATTCAATGTCGTAAATTAAAATATTTGGACATTGAATGTCCAAATATTAACAACCACATCGGTCACTGTCACATGCTTGTACGCCCAGAGGGAATCGAACCCCCGACCGTCTGCTTAAAAGGCAGCTGCTCTACCTGACTGAGCTATGGGCGCATATATTTTAGCTATCAGCTTAAAAGTCCATCAGCTGATGGATTTACCTGACTGACCTGCCTGCCGGCAGGCAGGGCTATGGGTGCTTATAGGAGGACTATGGGCGCTTATATTATTTTCTACCTCTAATTTTTTTCTTATATTCTGGAGTAAATTTCTCTCCTTTGTAAAATTTTGTTGTAAAGATTCCTTTGAATTCCTTTCCAAAAGACTTGCTTCCAAAATACCATTTTTCAGAAGCTCCTAAACTATAAATGCCATGGATGTATTTTTCTAAATTTTCTCTTGTTTCTGCGGCTGTTTTGCCTTGAAATGGTTTCAATAAATCAATTTCCGTTTCTTTTTTTAATCTTCTTGCCAAAACTAAAGCTTTTGCCCAAGCATAACGCTCCATTCCGCTGCGCAGTTTAAGATATTGCTTTTTAGCTTTTTTCAATAATTCATTTTGATTATTTTCTTTAGTTTTTGACTCTTCAATTTTACTCGCTATATTAAACCAATAAGAAGCATGATAATTTTTGGCAAATATATCTTTATCCAAACTATGCCCTATTTCATGTAAAAGCCCCAATATGTCTTTTGACTTTTCATCCCATTCTCGAGGCACAACTATAAATTTGGCAACCGGATCATGTTCCCAGACATTCTGCGTATTGCCAGTAGATTTTTTCTCTTGTTTCTCTGTTCCTTTGTCAACAAGAACAATTTTATAATTTTTAGGGAGAAATTCCTTGAAATCTAAAATATTTTTTCCTTTTTGTTCTAAAATTATTTCAATGGGCTCATATTTAAATGCTTGGCCTTCTTCCGAAAGCTTGGTGTCGGGCGCAGTTTTTAATACAACATCAATTCCCTTTTCAGAATCTAATTCGTATCGTGAAACTTCTTCTGGCTCTTTTTCTTTTAATTTTTCTATTAAAATTCTTTCTTTTTCCATATTAATATTTTTTCACTATTTTTACCTCTCTTTTGCTATTATACTATCAAAAACAGTGGAAAAGCAAGCCTGAGAATAAAGTATGCCCAATATCACCATAAATAATAATAAGACTTTATCGTTCAAAAGCACGACATCAAAAAAACTATAAGCAAAAATCCAAATCGCAAAAAAAGTAAATATAAAATTAGACTTCCAGCTTTTTTTAAATATTTGCCAAAATATTAGCAACAAGGCAAGTAATCCCAATAAACCCATTTCAGAAGCAATATCTAAATAAAGATTATGAGCTGAAGCGCCTTTTTTCGCGGCAGAAATATCTTCATTTAAAACAATTGGGTAATTTCCTATTCCAACTCCTAATAATGGATGCTTTAAAACAGACTTAAAAGAAGTTTCCCAAATTCCTATCCTGCTCTTAACAGACAACTCATCTAAATCAATAACGCTTTTTGCCCGCCTGAAAGCCAATAAGGCATTTTCGCCATCGCCCTGATAAGATTGAGACATAATTAAAGAAGAAATCGGAAAAGCAACAATAAACACCAATAAAAAGCTAATAAATGTGAAAATTAGACGCGAATTTAAATTAATTAAATTAGAATATTTTTTATTTTTGAAAAAACTATAAATAAATAAAATTACTACAATACCGAATGGAATTATTGCGCTAACCCAGATGCTCCGAGAACCGGAAAAAACTAAGGCGAGAAAAGATAAAACAATTGGAATCCAGAAAATTTTAGATGATTTCTTGATTAATAAATAACTAAAAAATATTAAACTAATAATTGTAAATAGGGCAAAGGAGTGAGAGTCGGGAAAAACTGAAAACATTCTTAAGGTAGGCGGGTTGTCCGGATAATAGGAAAACCACGTATTACTTACTGCCAATAATTTTGATAAATTTATTCCGTAAAATACCGAGATAACATTATTTGTCCACCACTGCCAGAAATTATGCAAGGGAGCAAAGAAGACAGAAATAAGCTGGGAATAAGCAATTAATAAAGAACCTACTCCGGCTACTGCTCCGGCTTTGATTATCCTCAATCTTTCCGTCTTGTCTTTTCCAATATCCCGGACAATAACAAACAACAAAAAGATGTTAATCAAGAACAAAAGCTTCTTAATGCCAACAATTAAATCAGCAGCCACGAAAAGTGACAGAACTCCGATAATTAAAAAAAGAGCAACAAGCAATCCTAAGCTCGACTTTCTAATATTTTTAATATTTATAGGAATTGATTTGAATGGAATTGATTTGAATGCTTTGTAAAAATATTTTTTAAAGAAGAAGATAAGAAATAAAATGGCAAGTAGGATTCGCCAGTTAGCCATTGAGTCAAATTGTTCCGAAATTGGCAAGGCCGCAAAAAAAGGAATAGAAATAATAAATAAAATTAAACTATCTTCTATTTTGCTAAAAATAAAATAAAAAATCAGCAAGCCAGTCATAACCAAAACCGCCTCGCGCGGAAGAATTCCAACGCTTGTCAAAACCACAGTCAAAACCTCAACTGCTAAAATAATGTAAAATTTAATTTTATCTTTTTTCATAATCTAATAAAACCTCTAATGTTTTTTCAGCGGTTTTCTGCCAGGAAAATTTTTGGGCTTGAGCTAAACCTTTTTTAATTAATTTCTCTCGCAAGTTTTTATCGGTTAATCCCTTATAAATTTTATCACTAATTTCATTAATATCATTAGGATTATCAACAAACAAAGCCGCCTCCCCTACTACTTCCGGCAAGGAACCCATTTTAGTGGTAATTACCGGAGTTCCGCAAGCCATTGCCTCAAGCGGGGGCAAGCCAAAACCCTCATAGCTTGATAACCAAACAAATAAATCACTATTATTATACAGAAAAACTAAATCATTCGCCTCCACAAAGTCAACATGAATTATTTTTTCTCCTGTAATTTTATTCTTGGTATAATTTTTCCCAATGATTAAGAATTGATAATTGGGCAATTTATTCTTTAATTTAGAAAAAGCTTTAATGGTTTCTGGTATAAATCTTCTGTCAAAAATAGACCCAACATAAAAAATAAATTTATCCTTAATCCCGTATTTTCTAAGGATTTTGGGTATTGTCTTTTGATAATACTCAAAATCTGCTGCCAAGGGGATAACAAAAACTTTTTTAGGATCAACCTTGTAATGTTTTAAAATTTCTTTCTTGCTAAACTCGGAACAAGTAAAAATTATATCAGCTTTTTTGGCGGAAATTTTAGAAATTTTTTTTAATAATATTTTATCAAAAACGCTTGGCCAGTTATATAAATCCGGGCGAGCTTCATAAATAATATCATGTAAAACCAAGGCAATTTTTCCTTTATAAAAAATTGGGGCAACATAATTGGGGCAAAATAAAATATCAATTTTATCTTTCTTGGCTGCCCGAGGTAAATAATAGTGCATAAATAGAGCATTGCTACCGCTATTTAAAACTTTTTTCTCAAAATTTTTACTCTCTGCCCGCCTGCCGGCAAGGCAGGCCTGCCTGCCGGCGAGGCAGGGAATATCTTTAGGAATCTTGTTTTTAAAATACAAAATAAAATCCACGTCTTTTTCAACGCTCCAGCATTTCAACAAATTCAAAAGATACCGGGCAGTGCCTGTTCGATAAGTTTCCAAATTATGACAATCAATGCCAATTAACATAAATTTAAACTCTGACTACGTAAAAGCTCTCCGGCGCACAATACAGCCAGCGAGCTTTTATGTATTTTAATCAAAAATTTTATACTTCTGGTTTTTCTTCTGTTTCAGCAGGCTCTTCTTCAACTATAGGTTCTTCAGCAGGCTTTTCTTCAATTATAGGCTCAGCAGGCTCTTCTTCAGGCATAGAAGCCTCTATGGGTGATTCTGCTGGCGCTTCTTCTTTAACAGGCGCCTCTTCTATTGTCCCTTCGTTTGAAATTGCTTCTCCTGCTTTTTTCTTCTTAAGTAAAAGAAAAAGAATAATAGCTAAAACAATAATTAAACCAATAATAATATATAAATTCATAAGTTAGTTAAAATTTAATTGTTAATATCCGACCTTTAACTTAATATTTCTTGCTTAAAACTAGCATATTTATTTATCTCTATCAAATAAATCTGTGGATAACGAATGGGATAATTTATAAATATCCCCGGCTCCCATTATTAAAACCAAATCCCCTTTTCTAATATTCTTTAAAAGAATTTTCTTTGTTTCTTTTAAATTCTTGGTAAAGGTTGCTTTAATTTTTCGCTTTTTTAATTCTCTGGTCAAGTCTTCCGAGCCGATTTGCTTAACCACTTCTCTGCCAGGAACGTCGTAAACCTCACTTAAAATAACCAAATCAGCTGCATCAAATGCCCTGGTAAATTCTTTGAAAAGTCGTTTCATTCTATCGTAATGATGAGGTTGATAAACAACTACTGACCGTCTTTTAGGATAAAGTTCTTTGGCTGCTTTCAGAGTTTCCTTTACGGCTGTCGGATGGTGGGCATAATCAGAGAAAATTAAAGCCCCTTTATACTCTCCCATTTTTTCAAATCTTCGCCAGATGCCCTTAAAATTAGCTAATACTTTTTTAATTATTGCTGGTTTTACTCCCAGTTCTAATGCGCAGGTGTTAGCTGCTAAAGCATTATAGATGTTAAAACGGCCGGGAACTTGAAGAGAAAAATTAAGGCCATGTTTGATGCTATAACCAATGGATTTACATTTAGTTGATTTTGCTATCTCTATACAATTTTTATCATCTGCGTTAAATATTAATAAGCCATTCTTGGGCAATTTGTTAACATAGTCTTTAAAGGCCTCTTTAAGATTTTTGAAAGTCTTATAATAATCAAGGTGATCCGGCTCAAGATTAGTCAAAATAATTACCTTTGGACTCAATTTAAGCATATGAGCTTGCCACTCGCAGGCCTCAACAATAAAATACTTGCTTTTTCCTATTTGTAAATTGCTGTTATTGAAAGAGCCAACTTTACTTCCCACAATCACTGTCGGATTGAAACCTGCTTTGACTAAAATCAGTCCTAACATAGCAGTGGTTGTGCTTTTGCCGTGGGTTCCGGAAACAGCAATTGTATACTTGCCCTTACTAAGAATCCCCAAAACTTCGGGATAACTTAACTGTTTAATCCCTAATTGAATTGCTTTTTTTCTCTCAGGAACTTCTGGTTTAACTGCGGGTGAATAAATAACCAAATCGGTATCTGAATCAAGATTTTTTTCTTTATGGCCGATATAAACTTTAATTCCTTTTTTCTCTAAATCGTCGATAATCTCTGATGAATATTTATCTGAACCAATAACTTTTTTACCTTGACTTTTAAACAACTTTGCCAGGGCGCTAACTCCAATCCCGCCAATCCCGACAAAGAATATTTTATCTATTTTTTTAAAATTTTGCATTTTAAAATTAGCCAACTAAATTTTACTACTCCATTATAAATTCTTTTTATTCGCCATGGCTGAAGGATTAATCGCCAGAGCCATTCAAGGCCAATTTTTTGAAAGAATTTAGGGGCTCGTTTCATTCGACCGGAAATAAAATCAAAAGCGCCGCCAACTCCAATTGCAATTTTTACGCTGGGCATTTTTTTAAGATTTTCGTAAATCCATTTTTCCTGCTTTGGACTGCCCAAACCAACTAATAAAATATCCGGCTCGATTTTATTTATTTTTTCAATAATCTTTTTCAAGTCTTGATAACCGTGTTCTGCCCCAACAACGTTCTTTCCTAACTTAACTCCAGCTTTCTTAACCACCTCTTTTTCTCCCCCCAATAAAAAAATTCTATGATTCTTCACCCCTGATTCAAGATTCAATTTATAAATCAAATCAACCCCCGCGATATTCTCTTTGAGTTTCTTGCCCAAAAACCTCGCCGCTAACTGCAATCCCCTGCCTTCACATAAACAAAAATCTGCGCTATTTAAAATATTCTTAAATTCTTCGTCTTTTTGCGCCCGGACAATAAATTCTGAATATGGCAAGACCACAAAACCACTTATTTTTTCAAGAACCTCATCCATGGTCAAATTATCAATTCCTACTCCAAGAATATTTATTTTCATATTCCTAACTCCACGCTTTCTAAAACCGAATATTCGGCGCCGGTTCTTTTTAAATTGCTTTGCATTACTTCAATTGTTTCAACCGGAAAACTAAAATCAAATTCTTCATTTATCTCCGGCAAAGGATTCAATTCGCGCCATTGGCCTTGTTTAATTCTTCCCAAGGTAATATGCGTATGCGGCAAATGCGCTCTGCTTTCTGACATTAAAAGTGATTCTTCAAGACTATTTTTAAGATTTGCCATTTCTTCATTTTTTTCTCCTTCTACCCAAAACATTCTGGGAAATTTATTTGGCGGCCCTAAAACAATTCTTTTCAAGAGAATGTTAAAAGGATTGCTTTGCCTGGCTATTTCTTTAACTATATTGCAAATCTTATATGTTTCGTCATTGTCAACATGGCCAATAAAAATTAAAGTGATATGTAAATTTGTCTTTAACGTCCACCTAACAGGCAAATCCTCCCACTTTCTCCGAGAATTAATGAGTTTATTTTTTATATCTTCCGGCAAATTAATAGCAATAAATAATCTTCGTTTCATATTGTATATAGTATAACATTTTCTACTTCTTAAATCACCATTGACAGACTTTCATGACTTTACTACAATAATATATTGGGTTATTTAACAATCTAATAATCAATGCCTGGAGGCGTTAAATGAAGAAAACAAAAATTTTAACAGGCATCGCGTTGCTGATGATTATGTTTATGGGAACTGTTTATGGAATTGTTGACGAGGAAGGGCGTCCTTATCCCGCAACGGAAGGAGCAGCTCTAAATGGTATCTGCTATACTTCTTCTGTCGGCCAAGACGCTGGTTTATCGTCAATTTTTCTGCATCTTTTTCCCTATCTTTGCGGAATTATCGGATTTTCAATATTTGTCATAATCAGAAAAATCAAAAACATTTAAACATTTAAACAATTGAAGCGACAACTTAAAGGCGCGGTAATAAAATATCAGCGCTTTTGTTTTTGATTCTAAAATGATAAACTGAAACTGAAATATGTATATAATAAACGTAATCCCCCTTATTAAAATTCCATTCCCCAATCCTCAAGTCTTGAGTTATTTTTTTAGTAAAAAATTATTCAAAGGTTCTCTGGTTAGAATATCTATCCGCAAGAAACAAATAAATGCGATTGTATTGTCTTCGGAAAATTTAGAAAAAAGAAAAATTGAAATTAAAAAAAGCGCTGTTTTTAAATTAAGACCAATTGAAAAAATTATTTCCGAAAAACCGATTTTGACAAAAAAACAACTTAAACTTCTTCTTTGGTTTTCAAAATATTATTTTTCCCCGCTTGGGACAACCACCAGATTATTTATTTCCAGAAAATTGATAATGGCTAAAAAACCATTAAATAATTATCCAATGCCGGCCATAAATAAAATTAGATTAATTTTAACGCCGGAAACCAAAAAATTAGTTTTTGCTCCTTTTAACAATTTAAAATCAATAATTATAGAGAACGAGGATAGTTCTAAATATATTTCATGGGGCAGGCGGCCCTATTATGACACTCGAAAAATCGCCGTTCAGTTAGCTAGAATATTTAAAGCGAAAATTACTTTAAAAAGTAAACTGCCGTCAACAGAGACTCGCTATTGGGCCAGAAAAAAGAAATACAAGCTTATAATCCAAAATTTAAAATCTAGAATTCAGAATTCAGAAATAATAGATATGAGAGAAGAAATAAAAAGTGGAAATTTTTCTATAATCAGCCAAGAATTGCAAAAAAAACTGAGAGAATCTAGAAAGTCTGTTCTTTTTATCTCTCGTCGCGGAACGGCAACATTTATCCTTTGCCGGGATTGCGGACACGTAATTAAATGTCCTGATTGCGACGCGCCATTGGTATTACATCGAATATCAAATAAGCTAATTTGTCATCATTGTGGCAAAGAAGAAAAACCCCCGGCTTTCTGTCCTAATTGCAAGGGCTATAGAATAAAATATTTCGGCGCAGGCACTCAGAAAGTAGAAGTTGAAATAAAAAAATTATTTCCAAAAATTGAAATATTCCGACTTGATAGCGATATAGTCAAAACTCCGGAGCAGCAGCAAGAAATTATTAAAAAATTTAACATAGCTGCCGGCAAGGCAGATAAATTAAAAAAGTCTATTTTAATCGGCACACAAATGCTGATTGAAAAAAACATAAAACCAGTAAATTTAGTAGGAATAATTTCTATTGATGCTATTTTAAATCTACCCGATTATAGAAGCTCTGAAAGAATATTTAAAATTTTAAATCAACTTCAACTAATAAGCAAAAAGGAATTTATAGTTCAAACTTATAATCCAGAAAATTTTGCTATTCGAAGCGCTGTTGACAATAAATTAAAATGTTTCTACAATAAAGAAATTGAAAATCGCAAAGTTCTTGAATATCCTCCTTTTTCTCAGATTATAAAACTAAGTTTTGAACACAAAAATCAAAAAAAAGTTGAAGATGAAGTAAAAATATTGTTTGAAAAGCTAAAGCAGCAAGCTAAGAACTTTCAATTATCAATTTCCAATTTTCAATTACTCGGTCCTGTACCGGCTTTTATCCCAAGAGTCAAAGGAAAATATCGCTGGAATATTATTATCAAGTCAAAAGCAAAAAATCTCAAATCAAGAAATAAGTTTTTAATAATTGTGCCGTCAACTTGGAGTATAGAAGTTGACCCAAAAAGCTTACTATGATTTTGCAAATACAAAAGGGACAAAATAATTCAATTCTACGGAAAAAATCTTTAAAAATAAAGGAAGTAAATAATGATATTCAAAAATTAGCAAAAGACATGTTGGAAACAATGATTGAAAATAATGGAGTAGGATTGTCTGCCTGTCAGATTGGAAAAAACATTCGAATATTCATAGTTCCTAAAGAACTTTCGCGAAAATGGGTTTTTATAAACCCAAAGATTGTTAAAATTTCTCAAAAAACAGATGTTATGAAAGAGGGCTGTTTAAGCTTGCCGGGTATATTTGTTCCAGTAAAACGAGCTGAATCTATTAAAATAAAAGCTCTTGATGAAAATGGCAAGGAATTTAAACTAAAAGCTAAGAAATTATTAGCCCGAGTGATTCAACACGAATATGACCATTTCAACGGCGTGCTCATCACGGATAAGCCCCATGATTAAAATTCAAATGACAAAAACAACTAAAACAATTGTGATGGGTACGCCCTATTTTGCTGCAACCATATTTAAAAAGCTATATCAGTCTCAACTTCCTAATCTTGAAATTGTGGCAGTAATAACCGCCCCAGACAAACCTGTTGGCAGAAAACAAGAATTAGTCCCCTCTCCTGTTAAAAAATTTGCTCTAAAGAATAATTTAAATATTTTACAGCCGGAAAAAATAAACAGTCCCGAATGGATTAAGAAGATTAAGGCATTGAATCCTGATTTAATAATTGTAACTGCTTACGGACAAATTATTCCTAAAAAAATTTTAGATATACCAAAGTTTGGCGCTTTGAATATTCATCCTTCTCTTCTTCCAAAATACCGCGGCGCTTCACCTATTCAAGCTACAATTTTAAATGGCGACAAAATAGGTGGAATTACTATGATTTTGATGGATGAAAAAATGGACCACGGGCCGGTAATTTCCAATTTCCAATTTCCAATTTCCAATAAACCAACCTATGAAGAACTTTCAGAAAAATTAGCAAACGTTGGCGCGGATTTATTGATTAAGGTCCTGCCCGATTGGATTTTGGGTAGAATCGAGCCCAAGCCACAAAAACACCCTAAAGCAACGTTTTGTAAAATCATTAAAAAGGAGAACGGAAAAATAGACTGGCGCGAATCAGCAAAAAAAATCGAAAGGCAAATTAGAGCTTTTCATAAATGGCCAAATGCATTTACTTCTTTCAATAATAAACAGCTTAAAATTTTAGAAGCCGAGATATGTTTAAAGCAAAACTTTAAACATAGCAATGAACCCGGCAAAGTTTTTTTCGCTGATGACAAAAAATTAGCAGTTCAAACCAATAATGGAATTTTAATTTTAAAGCAAGTTCAGCTTGAGGGAAAGAGGCAAATGAATGCCAAAGATTTTCTTAACGGACATTCAGAAATTATTGGCACAACATTAAAATAATAACTCTCAAATCATATTTAAAAGGGACGCAATTTTGCATCCCTTTTTAATATTTAATATTATTTAATCTTTCTTTATTGGAACCCATTCTATGAACATTTCTTCAAACGTTAAGTCCTTGTCATAGATATAACCTTTGGCAGCAGCATCAATAAATCTATAAACTTCCCCAATATAAGTAGCATAAGTTATAGATGACCCGCCAAACATAATGGTTTGATAATAGTTTTCGTAATTATAAAACAAACCAAGGGTCTTTTCGCCAAACTGCCAATAAATAAAGTCTTTTTCGAAAAACAGCCAAGCAACACCGTCTTGAAAGAACCACCCGTTATAATTTTCTTCTTCGTCAAATTCAGAAACTTCATAATACCAAATCTCAATTTCTTGAGGCATAAGAGCCGATCCCTGATAAGAAGAGTTAAAAAATTTCATTAAATATTCAACATCCTGCCTGCTTTTATCAAAGGGCTCGCCTAAAAGTATATACATTAAACCCATATCAGTTCGCCAACCTCTTCCATATTTGCATTTTCTTAACGTAGTTGCATTTTCTTTATCGGCAAATCTTGTTTGCGCCTCAATTACTCTATTATAAAAATTTCCTTTAAATTCATTTTCATCGTCGTAAGAATTATCATCCCGCCTTGCCCAAAACCACTCAATAAATGTTTCTACATAAAGGTTTTTCTCGCTTTCATCTTGAATTTTTAATATCTTTTTAACAAGTTTTTTTTCTTCTGGAACCATGAGATATTTTATGGGATCCCAGTTAACCCAGAACTTAAACAAACCAGGATCTTTTTCTAATCTTAAAATACTCTCTTTGTTGCTGAAATTAATTCCAATCTTGCCGAATTCTTGATCGAGTTTAAATTGCATAGAAATTAAAGCGCAGCCTGAAAATAGCAGCAACCCAACCAATAAAACGCTTGTTAAGAAAAATCCTTTCTTTCTCATTTTTCACCTCTTAAAAATATTTTGTTAAAGATCTTCTAACTCTGTAGCTTATCATTCTTTATTCTTATTGTCAAGGTATAATTATTTTTGGGAATTTCCTTCGTCTTTAAAATTTTCTTCAACAAATTTCTTAAAATCTATTATTCTAATCACTTTTTCAGATTCTGGATTGCTCGTTTCCTTAAGGTAAATAATCAATACTGGATTACCTTCTTGATTATAACCTCCTTTGGATTCTAATTCCCAGCCAATATCTTTTCTCTTTTCTAATAAAATTAACTCTCCATTCTCGTCTAAGAAAAATCCCTGTTCATCTAAAGAATAAGGTCGAATCCAGCCGTAAAGAATTCTAAAAGTTTTTTTATCTCTGCTAGTAATTATTGCAATTTCAATAATTCCAGCTATATTGTCCTTGTCTTTCGCCCAAAGCATAACTATGTCTGCGTTTAAATCATCAAATGACCCAAGCTTCTGTCCGGTAAGCGCGCTCCATGATATTCCAAAAAGTTGAATTACCATTGGCTGACCCCGTTCTTGAGTCTTTGTTGGCTGCGTTTCCTGGCTAAGTCCCAGTCCCGCCAAAAATAAAATCAAGCACAAAACTCCTAAGAATTTTTTCATTCTTCACCTCTCAAAATAAGATTTTTAAAGACCAAAAAAAGCTAAACTTTCTTATAAATGCTTA
>CAZYRO010000010.1:0-10757 GCA_964649435.1 uncultured Candidatus Saccharibacteria bacterium
GGGAAAAAATAATCAAAGGTAAAAACAGGGAGACAAAAATCCCCCAGCGAAGTAATTTTACATATATTTCCGAAGACCTCATAAGCTTTACTTCTATTGTATCTATTGAACAGCCCTATTGTCAAGGAATTAAAAATGGGATAGAATAGAAACAGTTTCTTATTCTTAATTAATTTTTTATTACTTCTATGCGCATCAAAAAGTTTATTTTACTCATCGGTGACATAATAATCCTCTATGCTTCTCTTGCTATAGCTCTAATAATTCGCTACAGAGAACTTAATTTTTCAACCTTCCAAAACCATTGCCCTTCTTTTACGATTATTTTTCTTATTTGGTTAATTGTTTTCTATATCCATAATCTTTACGATTTAAACATCGCCAAAAACAATGTAATTTTTTATTCAGCTCTTCTTAGGGCTATTTTAATTGGCGCCGGTTTAGCCATCGCCTTTTTTTATCTTGTTCCTCAAGTCTTTCCGGTAGGCATTGCTCCAAAAACTAATCTTTTTCTCACTATTCTGATTTTTGTAATTCTATTCTGGCTTTGGCGGCATATATTTAACAAATTAGCCGGCTCTCGAGCTCTAAATGCCGTTATTATCGGCACAAGTCCCCAAGCAATAGAATTAGCCGAAGAAATCAAAAAAAATCCCCAGCTGGGCTATAAATTAAAATTTATTATCGGAGATGAAGATTTGAAAAACCTCAAAGACATTTTACTGAAAGAAAAAATTAACACAGCCATTGTTACTCCAAGGGCCTATAAATCAATAGAAGTTATCCAAACTCTTTTTGAGTGTCTTCGCCATAAAATAGATTTTACCAACCTTTCAACCTTTTACGAGAAATTTACCCAAAAAGTTCCGATTTCAACTATCAGTCAAGTTTGGTTTTTAGAAAATATTTCTCAAAATCAAAAAGGCATTTATGAGCTTTCCAAGAAAATATTTGATTTAATCGCGGCTTTTCTTCTTTTTATTGCTTCACTCCCCTTTTGGTTTCTTATTGCTTTAGTTATAAAAATTAATTCAAAAGGGCCAGTTTTTTATAAACAAATTAGAATTGGCCAAAACGGAAAACCATTCAAACTTATAAAATTTAGAACAATGGTAAAAAATGCCGAAGAAAACGGCCCTCAAATGGCTCAAAAAAATGATCCGCGAATATTCAAAATAGGCAAATTCTTAAGAAAAACCCGGTTTGATGAACTTCCCCAGCTTTGGAGCATTATTAAGGGAGAAATGAGCTTTGTTGGGCCAAGGGCCGAGCGGCCGGAATTCCACGAAGAATTAAAAAGGCAAATTCCCTTTTACCAAGAACGTTATTTAATAAAACCCGGTCTTTCCGGCTGGGCTCAAATAAAACACGGATATAGTTCGTCAATAAAAGATAATTTTGAAAAAATCCAATACGATCTTTATTATGTCAAAAACCGCTCCTTTTTATTTGATTTAGAAATAATCCTAAAAACGATTAACACAGTCCTCCGAGGAGGTGGCCGATAAATATAATGAAAAAAGCGCTCATAACAGGAATCGCAGGCCAAGACGGTTCTTATTTAGCAGAATTATTATTAGAAAAAGGCTATAAAGTTCATGGCATTATTCGACGTGCCAGCACTTTTAACACACAGCGCATTGACCATCTTTATCAGGATCCTCACGTTAATAATGTAAAATTATTTCTTCATTACGGCGACCTTGCTGATAGCAGTAATCTAAATAGATTATTAGAAGAAATTGAGCCAGACGAAATCTATCATTTAGGAGCTATGTCTCAAGTGCGAGTTTCTTTTGATATCCCCGAATACACCGGCGACGTAACGGGATTAGGTACAACCAGGATACTTGATGCTATAAAAAAATCGGGTATTAAAACCAAGTTTTATCAAGCATCATCTAGCGAAATGTTTGGCAAGGCAAAAGAAACGCCACAAAAAGAAACTACGCCATTTCACCCTCGCTCGCCTTATGGTTGTGCTAAAGTATATGCCTATTGGATGACTGTAAATTACAGAGAAGCTTATAATATTTTTGCCTGTAATGGTATACTTTTCAATCACGAATCACCACGTCGGGGAAAAACTTTTGTCACCAGAAAAATTACCAGAGGATTGGCAAAAATAAAATTAGGCAAAGAAAAGAAATTATACTTAGGAAATTTGGATGCTAAAAGAGATTGGGGATACGCCAAAGATTTTATTAAAGGAATGTGGCTAATGCTGCAGCAAAAAGAACCAGATGATTATATTTTAGCAACTAATGAAACTCATAGCGTTAGAGAATTTATAGAAGAGACAGCAAAATATTTAGACATTAATTTGGCATGGATTGGCAAGGGGCTAAAAGAAAAAGGAATTGATAAAAAAACTAATAAAACTATTATAGAAATTGACCCAAGATATTTCAGGCCTGCTGAAGTTGATGTATTACGAGGCGACTACTCCAAAGCAAAACAAACGCTTGGCTGGAAACCAAAAGTAAAATTTAAGGAATTAGTAAAAATAATGGCTAAGGCAGATTATGGTGCTGAAAAATAAAAAAATATTATTAACCGGCGGTAATGGATTTTTAGGCTCTTTTGTTAAAAAAGAGCTAATTAACAAAGGAGTTAAAGAAAAAGATATCTTTATTCCCGATTTGCCTGAATTTGACTTGCGCAACAAAAAAACTTGTCAAAAAGTAACAAAGGATCAAGATATTGTTATCCATTTAGCCGCCAAAGTTGGCGGAATCGGCTTAAATCAAGAAAAACCCGGTGAACTGTTTTATAACAATCTAATTATGGGCATTCAGTTAATGGAAGAAGCGCGAAAAGCAAGAGTAGAAAAATTTGTAGCAATAGGAACAATTTGCTGCTATCCAAAGTTTACTCCCGTCCCCTTTCAAGAAAAAGATTTGTGGAGCGGTTATCCAGAGGAAACTAATGCACCCTATGGATTAGCCAAAAAAATGCTTTTGGTGCAAGCGCAAGCATATAGAAAGCAATACGGCTTTAATGCTATATTCCTTTTACCTGTAAATCTTTATGGCCCAGAAGACAATTTTGATCCGAAATCAAGCCATGTTATTCCAGCTCTTATTAAAAAAATTACTGACGCTAAAAAGGAAAATAGAAACTTTATTGAAGTTTGGGGAACGGGCAAGGCAACTCGAGAATTTCTTTACGTAGAAGATGCTGCGCGAGGCATTGTTTTAGCTACTGAAAAATATAATAAACCAGAACCAGTAAATCTTGGTTCGGGAATAGAAATTTCTATCAACAAATTAGCTGAAACACTCTGTCACCTAATGAATTTTAAGGGCAAAATAAAATGGGACAAATCTAAACCCGATGGCCAGCCCCGTCGGACGTTAGATACGTCTCGAGCCAAAAAAGAATTTGGATTTACGGCAAAGACTGATTTTGAAAAAGGATTAAAAAATACCATTAATTGGTATTTAAGTCATTTTAAATAAAAAGCTAACTTGAGATTAGCTTTTCATTTTATCTTGTGTTTTAACGGCAGATTCTCTTTTTCCAGAGAAATCTTTTTTTTATAAAATTTCTAAACTGAAGAGGAAAGATGAATAAAAAAATGGTTCTTAAAAGAAATATTAAATAATACCAGGGATATAAGCCGTCTTTTATAGCTTTTATTTGAATGCGTAAGTTAGCTTTTATTTGTGAAATATTTTTTTGAGATGTAATTGAGTTTTTTCGCATTCGCCAAGCTCCCAATGTTTCTGGAAGATTAGCCATTTGATAATATTTTGAAATTCTCATCCAAAAATCATAATCTTCGCCAGTACTAAAATCTTCATCATACCCTCCTGTTTTTTCTATAATCATCTTTCTAAACATCACCGCAGAATGGCAAAAAGGATTCTTTTTTATTAAAACTTTTCTAATCTCTTTATCGTTGATTGGATAAACAAGCCGTCCTATTATTTTCCCTCTTTCATTAATAGCATCAACATAACTACCGACTAATCCAACTTTTGGATGTTTTTGCAAAAACTCCACCTGCTTTTCAAAACGGGATTTGCGGGCAAGGTCATCTGCATCTATTCTGGCAACATATTTCCCTTGCGCCAATTTAAGCGCCTTGTTTAAAGATTTGGTCAATCCAATATTTTTCTGATGAACTACTTTAATTCTTTTATCCTTATTCGCGTATTTATCCAGAATTTTAGGCGATTCATCGGTTGAGCCATCATCAATAATAATAAACTCAAAATCTTCAAAGGACTGACCTAAAATACTCTCAATTGCTTCTTTGAGATATTTCTCTTCATTATAAATGCCCATTATTACACTTAATTTCATATGAGAATAAGGACAAAATATACAAACTTTTCATTTGACCTCAAAAATATACCAGCACTAATATGATTTATCTTACTAAAAGCGAATTTTGACTAAACTTGGAAACAATTATCTCATCCACCTTGAAGTTTATATTGACAATAGTTTTGTCAATTTATTATCCAAAGAAACGTATAGCACTTTTTAACTTTAAAAGTTCGCACTCTTAGATGAATCGAAATTTTACTACAAGGCACAAAAATTCCTCAGACAAAACAATGAAATACTACATGATGATTATATGAGCCCGTTTTTTTATTTTTTAAATCAAATTCTGAAAATATTTCTACTTTTCTAAAACCAGAGGCACATGCCATTTCTTTAAAGGTTTTTGGATAAAAATGAAAAAATGACCCCCCTGCCTCGTTACCATGATATTCAAGCAATGTTTTGCTTTCTTTGTGGATTAAGTGAAACCCAAACTTCTTTAAAATCCTCTCAAATAATAAAATAAAACTAATTAGCAAAGGAAGTTTTTTCATCGACTTAACGCAACTTGATAAACAAATAACACACATTTCATTCGTAACAGCTACCAAATTTTCTAAAGCCTCTAAAGGATTTTTTAAATGCTCCATTAAATCGCCACAAAAAACAAAATCAAATTTTTTATTCCAAGAGCTCAAATTATAAATCGAGTCAATCTGAAATTCTACTGCTGAACTCAACATAGACTTGGCTACCAATAATTTAATTGGTGTTTTAATCCGAAAAAGTTGGCAAATATCTTTAAACAGCCCCTTCTCTTGCTGATAACGACTGTATTTTTTTTATAGTTATTAATTTTTGCTGGAGATATATCGGTATGACCAATAGACCCATCGAATTTATGAGTGTCGATTGCTAGCACAGACTTTGCTCCTCTTTTTTCAAATTCAAAGGAAAAAAAACCGTCTGCCGCTCCAACATCTAAAACAGATTTTCCTTTTAAATTTTTAGGAAATCCGTAAAATTTCAATGCTGACCTATGATCATAAACCCCCGCGGAGGTCAAATTATCTGGAAATTCGATAGTGTGATACCAATAAGAATTACTAATAAAATCTCTTATTCTTTTTTTGGATATAATAGGCATTCTATTTTTTCCCAAGTTCAATACTAATTTTAGCTTTAATTTGATTTTTCATACTCTCTATAGTATACCTTTCTCTTACAAGTTTAAGGCTGTTCGAAGATAGAATCATTCTGTATTGCTTACTCTTAATTAATTTTAAGAGTTTGTTTTTTAACGAATTAACATCTTCGGCGTTATAGAATAAGCAGTGGACATTTTCTTTAAATAACTCTTTTATTGTTGGAATATTAGATATTAATACAGGCGACCCACATGCCATTGCTTGAAGGATACAACTTAAACCCGACGACTCGTATTCTAACTTTGTTGAAGGTATCACAGTAATAATAGATGATTGATATAATTGTCTTAATTGACTATCTGGGATATCCGAGAGTATTTTAATATTTGATTTACCCCTTGTGTCTACCTTTTTAGAAGTAACAATAATTAAATCCAAATCTTCCGGAATTGCTTGCACCAAAGTAGCATAGTCCCTATTCATATCATTTCCTACTGACAAAACAAATCTCTTTCTTTTGATGTTAGAATTGAGCTTCCAATAATTAACATCCACGCCAAAATAGAAAGTTTCCTGTTTTCCTAAAGGCACTTTAAAAATTTCAACAAGAGGTTTTTGAGCATAATCTGATAAAGTCAAAAGAATGTCTGCATAACTCAAAAGTTTTGATATAAACCAAATTAATAATCGATTGTGTCTAAAATACTTTAAACGTTCAGGCAAAGACATTACTAATACCATTACCTTGCCTTTAATTAGTCTTAACATCTTATAAAACAAAATTCCAAAACCAATTGTTTCATTAACACAAAAAATAATGTCTGCTCGTTTTAATTTTTTCTTAAAAATAGGATAAATCTCTAATGGCAATCCTAGTTTTGTAAATACACTAAAGGGTTTCTCAATTATAAATAATAATTTTTCAATTAGTCTTAATCTTTTGCCGCGAGGAGCAATTATATAGCTGCAATCAAAAAAATTTTTCAAATGATTGAATCCATACAAAAAGTCATAAGGTCCCTTTTCCTTTCTCTGATCTAATATCCGTTTTTGTGTATTGCCACGAAAGATATACAGTATTTTTTTGTTCATTGTTTTTCTCCTGAAACTATAAATTATCTTACTATATTATTTATTATTGAAAATTATTTAATTTGTTGACTATATATTTTAATTCCTGTTTTGTTAATTCGGGAAAAATCGGCAATGATAACACTTCATTTGCAAATTTTTCTGTTATAGGAAAATCTCTCCTTAAATATCCTAAAAATTTGTAAGCTTTTTGTAGATGAATCGGATATTGATAATGAATTCCATAGCCAACATTTGATTTACTTAAATATTTTATCAAATTCTGTCTTTTATTGATTCGAATGACAAATAGATGGAATACATGTTCGGCTATATTTTTTATAGGAGGCAAGATAATTTTCGGATTTTTAATATTATTTAGGTAATATTGAGCAATTTTTTGTCTTCTTTTATTCCATTGATTAAGGTACCTTAGTTTGACATTCAATATAGCAGCCTGCATTTCATCGAGCCTACTATTATATCCTTCAAAATTAGCATAGTATCTTGTTTTCATTCCATAAGTTCTAAGCGCCCTACATCTATCAGCCAAATTTTTATTAGAAGTTAAAATTATGCCTCCATCCCCATAAGCTCCTAAATTTTTAGTAGGATAAAAGCTGAGGCAACTTATATTTCCAAAGCTGCCAACTCTTTTGTTTTTAAATTGTGCTCCAGCGGCTTGCGCGCAATCTTCGATTACTTTTAGATTGTGTGTTTTGGCAATTTTTAAGATAGCGCTCATATTACAAGATTGGCCATATAAATGAACGGGTAGTATGGCCCTGGTTTTTTGACTAATTTCTTTTTTGATTTTAGTTTCATCGATAGTAAAGTTTTCTTTAATATCGACAAGTTTTGGTATGGCTCCTATTTCTCGAATAGCGCTAATTGTGGGAACCGCGGTATTATCCACTGTTATAATTTCGTCGTCTTTACCTATATCTAAAGACCTGAGAGCTATTTTAATAGCGTCCGTTCCAGAATTAACACCTACGCCGTATTTTGCTCCAATAAATTGAGAAAATCTATTTTCAAACTTTTCAACTTCATCACCTAAAATTAATTTACCAGAATTTAAAACTTTTTCAACGGCCTTATTAATCTCTGGCTGTAAAGTTTTGAGTTGACGTTTGTAATCAAAAAAAGGGATTTGCATAATATTATTTTTGTTTTTTCTTTATTCTGTTTATATATTTTAAAAATTCATCATAATTTCTAATATAATCATTTTCCTTATAATAATCACTAGCCAATACCAAAATAACGCAGTTTTTAGAAAAATCGGTCATTGTGTGCCATAATAACCTTCCTAATTTTATTCCTACAGAGGAATTATTCATAATAATTTTTTGTTTTGTTTCTCCGTCATCCAGATGAAGTGCGAATGAACCATTAATGCAAAAAATGACTTGCTCTAAGTTCTTATGAGCGTGTTTTCCTCGAGTAGCCCTAGGATTGTCTAGTTTATTAATATAATAAACCCTTTTTATCTTAAAAGGGATAATTCTATTAGCTTCTGCTATAATCAGATTACCGTCAGGATAGTCATTGTAACGTTGTAGTTTTATAATGCCTGAATTTTTAATTTTTACTCTTTTCACCATAAATTAAGATTCTTATGCACTTGCAAAACTTACGATAAATCGGAATTTTCCAAAGAATCGTGTGTAGTTTTATCAAATTATCATTGTTTAGCATTACACTTTTCAAGGGCCACACTTTTGGTCCTAAACCATAATTGAAATTAGGATTGATAGTTTTAACTTTAACCATTGCTTTTTCTAATTCCTTTAAATAAGGATTATAAATTAATTTTTGTTTATTTAGTGAAATATTGTATATTAAAGTACGTAGTCGAGATTTTGAATTGGCATAGATTTTTAAAGAATTGAAATGGTAGAATATTAGTGGTTCATCGTCAATAAAAATTTGATTATTAATCTTTTTAATTTCGTATTGGGAAAGGTTCCATAATGCCACATCGGCTCCCTTGTGCCGTAGAACGTGAACGCCGAAAAACCTTTTTGGCCAATCATTTAAATACAGCTGATCTCCTAATCTGCCTTTGTCATAGTATTCAAAGCACCACTCAAGACATTTTTTTCTCCACCATTTAAGACAATCTAATCCATTTTTGTTGTTTTTAAATATCAACATTCCAACATTATATTTTCCAGCTTTTTCTTTTAGATATTGTTTCTCCGGAGAAAATCGATGGGGTATAATCATGATGGATTTATTTCTGAATTCTTCATAAATTGGTTCGGGTGATGAATAAAAGTACAGATCCGAATCAAGATAAGCAATCATTTCCAAGTTGGAATGTTTTTTTAAAATATAAAGAGGCAGTGATGGGGTACAGGTCCAGCAATACTCACCTGCCTGGCGCTCTCTTTTAACCTTTAATAATTCTTGGTCTTCGAATTCTGATAGACTAATTAGTGTGACCTTTTTAAGATTCATGTCGCACAGAATCTTATAAGTAATATTATCCATACATAAAATCCATAATTTAAAATTCGGACAATACCTGATTAAAGAATTGTATAATGCCAATCCTCGGTATAAATAATTTTTGTCGAATAAAGTACAGAAATTATATCTCATCTTTTTGGGCTATTATAATGTGCTCTAATATAATTCTTTTTTTCCAAATATTATAGACTCCTATTTATAAATACGGAGTCACTAAGCAAAACATTTCCGTCAACTGGGTTCTTTTTTTGGCCTAAATTTCCTGCGTACTCGAAGTTTAATTTCTTTAACATTTCATATATTTGTCCAAATAAAGGTTGATTGAGACGTAACGGCTTAAAGGAAGTTTCTATAATAATAACTTTTGCCTGGGATATTAACTTTGTGCCACCCATTATTATTTTATCTTCATAGCCTTCTGCATCCATTTTTATTAATATATTCTTTCGCAAAGACAGGCTCCTAACTGCATCATCAAGTCGTCTAACAAGTATCTTCTCTTCGGTTGTTCCTTTAGTATATGGGAACGCTTCTTCATGAAGTAAGGTCATTTTTAATAATGACGAACTCGGCGAATAAGAACTCCGATAAATTTTAGATTTCATATTTTTTTCTTAATCGCGGTAGATGAAATGCCTTTTGTATGCGGCAAGTAAATTACGAGTATGCCCAAGCCCTCTCCCGAATATGTCTGAGGAGTCCAATCATCGCCTACAAATAAGACGTCTGGTTTATACTTTTTTACAGCATCGGCTTTTGAAAAATTTTTACTTTGCTTATCAATCTTATCCACGTATTGTATTGCTTCAACGACAACTTTTCGTTTTTCCCAAGATAGTATGGGTTTGTAATTTTTGTGAGTTTTAATGTATTCATCATCTGAAACACAAACAATAAGCTTATCGCAGAGTTTCTTAGCATTTCTCAGTAGATTTAAATGTCCATAATGAAAATGTTCGAATGCTCCAAAAGTTAAACCGGTATCATATTTTTTCTTTTTATTCTTTTTCATTTCTTTATTTTAATTTTTAAATTGTTCATTATATTTTTCCACAGCTTTATTAAAACTATTTATAACTTCATTTTTTTCTCTAATCTTCTTTATAAAGTCAATAACTTCCTCCACGCTTGTTAAATTGGGAAATCCAAGCTTCGAGTAATTTATAAAAAAATTCCTTCTATTAGTTAGGTTAACAGAGGCGAATATTTTAGATTTTTTTGCCGCATCTATCATGGCAATAGAATGTTCTCCAAAGAATAAATTGCCCTCATTTATGTCTTTGTCCGCAGATTTTTTTTCTATCCAGAGATTGCCTGTTTTTTTAAAATAATCCGCTTGTTTTAAAGATTCTTCTGAAATGCGAATATTTTTAAGATTTAATGATTTGTAATACTTGTCAACGCGGTTAATTGAATTTGTTCCCTGATGTTTTTTGTGAGCCCAAAGAGGATGACATCTAAAAATAATATTTATATTAGGAAATTCTTTGGCGACTTTTGCAAAAGCTTCTACTTCTAAATCTTGATCAGATCTATTTTTTAAAGCTGTCCAGTCTCCAGCGCCACTTGTTAGAACAACTATGGTATTAACGGGGTAATTTTTCATTTTTATTGCAGGCAGTTTCATATCAAGAAAAGGAGCAATCTCAACAGGCAGGCTAAATTTTGCAAATATTTTTTTAGATGACTCATCCCAGCAAAAGAATTTGTCTACATTTTTAAAGAATTTTAAATAACCTTCAACTGCATAATGCTCATCTCTTTAATCTTAACAGAATTTTT
>CAZYRO010000010.1:10767-12995 GCA_964649435.1 uncultured Candidatus Saccharibacteria bacterium
GCCATCTTGTAAAACAACCAATTTGACACCCATTCTTTTAGCCAATTTTAATAGGTAGCAATTGTATTCGTGGATTGTAGTCGCTATTTTGAAATCTCCTTCCTCATCCTTTATTTTATTTAATAGCACTAATCCAAATTCTATTGTCCCGAATTTCCTATATTTTAGAATCGATTTTAAATAAGTTTTAAAAAAGGAATTTAATGATATAAATTTTCTCTTTATTTTAATTTTATTAAAACTTAATTTGTCTTCAACGCGCTTTATCGGTGTAAGAAATAAATACTTTTTCTTAGCATTTTCGATAATTATTATATTAGAGCATCTCTGTTTAAATCGTTTAAATTTTTTTATTCTGCTTAGCAGAGGTTTTAGAAGCAACAAACTCCGGATTTTTTTAAAAACTTTAGTCTGCGCCGTTGTAGATTTTTTTATCAAACTTATTTCAAAACTTTCATTTTCCCAAATCTTTGAGTCTATGCCAAGATCATCGGCCAGCAGAATCTTTTTTTGCAGTTCGTATTTTTTTAAAATGTTATTTAATGCTGTTCTATTTTTTTTTGTTTTTATTATTGAAAAATATTCACCGACTAAAGCTGCATTGAAATTGCTATTATACTTTTTAGACATTTCTTCATAAGCTACTTTGTCGCACCAGGCCATTTCTTTATCAGACAGGAAGTCCGCAAACGTTTTAAATATGACGACCCTGTTTATATTGTTTTGAATTTCTTCCTTTTCTGTTTCAAATAGCTTATGAGTAGACAAAAGAAGAAAATTAAATAAATTTTTTGTGGATTTAATTGAGCTTGCTACCAAAGCTAAGGGGGTGCTTTGAGTTAATACTATTATGTTAATTTTCTTTTTTTTCATGAATTAATAAATTTATAAAAATTTGGAAATTATTTCTACGTGTTTTTTCTTGACTATTACTTGCAATACTTTCTTAAATTTAATTTCTTTAATTCCCAATCTGTTTCTTTTTCTGTTTCTTTAAAGTTAATATAGTTTTATTGTATTTTTCTACGGATTTATTGAAACTATTTATAATTTCATCTCCTTCTCTGATTTTTTGGGTATCCCAATCGAATTTTTTAAGAAGCACGGCGGGGGTTTGGGCTTGGACAATAGAGTTATAAGGCCTACCAGATATGTTCACCACCTTAAAAGAAAGAACCCTTTCGGCAGAATGAATTCTCCAACCATTAAATTCATTTATTGAAATTGTAAAATAATAATCATTTTCATTAAGAAAGGAATCGATTTTTACGATACTTTTGTATTCCCCTGGAGGCAAAAAAGATAAGTCTTTTTTGCCATCGTTAAAAACTGAGTGAACAATCATTTTTTGTTCTCTATTATCATGTATTGCAAACCACAAATAGAATTGTCTGTTTTCTTTGATTATAAAATCTATTTCTAAAAAAAAGTGTTTTGCCATATCAAGAATTGTGGAGTATTTTCCCTCACAATTTTTTATTGCTACATTTAATAGCTGGGCTGGTTTTTTAGAGTAATTCTCAAAAGAAATTTTGGGCTGAAGCATTTTTTCGTTTCCTGCCTGCGAATTTAGATAAGTTGATATAACATTCTCTGCCTTTCCTGTCATTTTAATTTCTCCATTTTCCAACAAAATACATCTCTTGCACAGATTTTGAACCGCTGCCATATTATGGCTGACGAAAAGAATGGTGCGGCCAGCTTTTTTTGTAACCTCGTCCATCTTACCCAAACACTTTTTTTGGAATTCAGCATCGCCGACCGCTAAAACCTCATCTACTAGTAGTATATCTGGTTCTAAATGCGCTGCTACGGAAAAGCCAAGACGGACTTTCATGCCAGAGGAATAACGTTTAACCGGAGTGTCAATAAATTTCTCCACGCCGGAAAACTCTACTATATCGTTAAATTTATCACTAATTTCTTTTTTTGTCATCCCTAAAATTGCGCCATTTAAATAAACATTTTCTCGGCCTGTTAATTCCGGATTAAAGCCAGTGCCTACTTCAAGCAGAGAGCCAACCTTGCCATTCATTTTAATTTCTCCGGTTGTTGGAGGAGTAATTTGAGAAAGTATTTTTAGCAGGGTTGATTTTCCTGCGCCGTTAGGTCCAATTATACCGAGCACCTCTCCTTTTTCAACAGAAAAATTGATGTCTTTGAGAGCCCAGAATTCTTCAATTCCAATACCCAGCTTTTGTTTCATTATATTTTTAGCAGATTTAAAA
>CAZYRO010000011.1:0-12981 GCA_964649435.1 uncultured Candidatus Saccharibacteria bacterium
ATAGCGCGAAAGACTCCTCTAACTAACGAGGTTTTAATTGCTAGCATCTCTTATCCAATCGTATTGGGCAGTCCATATCTTGCTGATTTAAATTTTGATATAAGAATGAACTTCGCCTACAAAGAGCAAGGAATCGAAAAAACAATATCAATTGTAAAAACTTTCTTCTGCAAAACACCAAAAGAAATTTCGCAAAAAATAGAGTCATTCGTTGATATATATACGATATTTGAAAAAGCAAAAAAAGAATTAATAAAGATTGATATAAATATCACGGTAATTCAGGAAAAAATTGATCTTCCCGTTATAAGATTAGAAGATATTGAAGGAAAAAAAGAGGTTGAACCAGGAGAAAAAATATCGCTGGGTTTGCTGCTTGGTGATAAAATCAGAACTTACAGCAAGGTAATAAATTTGAAAGCTCCGGATTTTCAAGGAAAAATAGAAATTAAAATTCAAGACAAATATTGTCGCCTCCAAGATTTAATTTCTGAAGCTTTAGATGATCCAATAAAAATAAAAAAAGCATTTGATTTTATTAAGAATTCTGCTAATAAAAATAATATTTTTTATGTAGAAATTCAACATATTAAATCAATATCTGAACGTGAAGGAAAAAGTGATAATGGCTGGAAAATAGCCAGCAAAAGAACCGAAGAAATAATAAATAAGAGAATTATAGAAATAGAATTGCCTGAAGTTGAAGAAAATTTTGATTTATCCATTTCCTCTCAAAAAACCATCCTCGTAAAAAAAGAAGATAAGAAAAAATAAATAAAAAATCCGCATTCCCGTTTAAGAATGCGGATTTTAATTTTGTTTCAAAATAATTATTATCAGGCAAAGGATAAAGGCAAATCCAAGCAAATAATGATAAATATCATAATAGGTTTTCTCTATTTTTCTCTCTTTCTCTGATTCCTTTTCAAGAACATCCTTAAACGCCCTGCTCAAATCTTCCCCGCTTTTGGAATAAACATATTTTCCTCCGGTTGCCCCGGCAATTCTTTTTAATGTTTTTTCCTCTAATCTGCTGTAAATTTTCTTTCCTTCTTCGTCTTTAAAATAAATGACTCTGCCCTGCTCATCTATTTTTTCAATAATATCGCCGCCGCGGCGAGAACCTACTCCAACAGTATAAACAGAGATTCCCCTTGCTCGAATTTCCGCTATTACTTGCTCTAAGTTCTCCCCAAAATCTTCTCCGTCAGAAATTAAAACAAATACTTTTTTATTCTTGGGCCGATTAAAAATTTCCGGTTCATTGTTGATAGTGTCAAGCATTTCTAATCCGCGTTTTATCGCCCCCCCAATATCCGTTCCTTCCGGAGGAAAATCATCGGTACTTAAATAGTCAATATGAAACATTAAATACCCAATATCATAAGTAAAAAAGGATCTATAAATAGCATTGCAACCAAAAGCAATTAAAGCCAATTCATTTCTATCTTTGCCAATTTGATTTTTTACAAAATTTCTTAATTCTTCTTTAACTAAGTCTAAACGAAAAACTCTTTTTTCCTGCCAAAATACATCCCTGGTATTCATCGATTTAGAAAGGTCCACAAGACAAAGAATGTTTAGGGGTTTTTTTACAACTATTTTTTTCTCATAAGAAAGTTGCGGTCGAGAAAGAGAAAAAATAATAGAGATAAGCATTAAAACCGCTAAACAGCATATTAATATACTTTTTCCCTTAGATGAAAATCGAGAAATATCTTTTAATTTGCTTTCTTGCCATAATCTTTTTATCCCAAATTTACTTTTTAGTCCCACAAAAAGAACAAGTAAAATCAAGGGAAATAAGAAAAATAAATACAAAAATTCCGGTCTTAAAATTCTCATTAGCAATTATCCTTTTATCTTTTTTTTCTTTTCTTGAGAACCCTCGGGATTCTCCTTAGATTTTTTCTTTTTATCTGTAGGAACTAAAATCTTCGCTTTTCCCTTTTTATCCCCTTCTTTATTCTTCTCTACTTTCGCCTTTTCTTTCTCTCCTTGATTAGCTGCTTTTTCTTGGTCGGAGTTCTTTTTTTTCTCTTCGGCCATTTGTTTTACTTTTCCCTGCATCTCTCTTGCTTTCTTTTTCTGTTTGGCCATTTGCTGCATATTTTGCATTAATTTCTTTTTTGGCTGCCTTAAAAATTCATAATTATACTTAATATCCCAATCTTTTCCATTATTAATTTTTACTGCTTCGGCAGAACTTGACTTTGCATCTTCAATAAGCTGATTTAATTCCTTGGACTTAGCTGCTTTCTGGCCTAATTTAATAAATAAATCAACTCCTTCCTGCCAATAAATCAAAGTTCTCAAATTATAAAACTGGTCCCCAAGAATTCTCTTTTTCTTGTCCAATTCCTTGTCTGCGATTTCTTTTGCTAACTTATATTTTTCCGAATTATAATAAGCCGAACGATAAAAAGCCCAGGCGCGATTTAAATTAATTTTTTCAATTTCTCTCTTTAAAAACTGAATTTTAGAAAGCGGCCGGTTTTCTATTTTTTTTATCACTTCTGAATAAATCGATTCGGCGGTTTCATAATCACCGGAATTGTAGGCTTTCTCGGCATGGCTAATACCTCGATTCAACTGACCATAAAAAATCAGACTCGCGCCAATTGTCAAAATAACCAATACTCCTAAAATCTTAAATAATGTTTTCATTTCATTCTCCTTATTCTAAATTTTAAAAGAACATTTACATATAAGAAAAGGGATTTGTTATATGTTATTTAATTCTATAACAAATCCCTAAAATAATGCAAGTTTTTTAAAAAAAGAACAAAAATAAAAATAACTAAAGCAATAAAAGCAAAATAAAAGTATTGAGGTCTATCAACGATATACTCATCAACAGTCATTTTGTTTTTGCCCGTCCATCTGTCAATAAAACTAACTGCTTCTTGAAATTCTTCTTCAGTGCCAACCGAAAAATATTCACCACCTGTTATATTTTTGACGTCTTCTGCTAAATGTTCTGCGTTAAAATCTACTCCTAAAAGAAATACCTTAAACCCTGATCCGCTTATTTTTCTCAGGGCATCTATAGGATCACTCCCCATATTCGTTCTTCCGTCAGTAAAAAGAACAATTATTTTTTCCTTGGACTTTCCGTACTTTTTAAGATATTCATCAGCTAAAAAGAGAGCGTCGCCGGTAGCCGTATAAATCTCATTGGGAATAATTGTACTCCAGCCAGCCATATCGTTATAATTAACTTTAAACAACTTAATAAGACTAATTAAACTTTGATGATCGCGAGTAAGAGGACTTGTCAGATAAGCATTTTTTGAGTAGACAATTAATCCAACAGCATCATTTCTTCGACTTTTAACAAATTTTATAACATATTTTTTTTCAATATCTAATTTTGTCAAATCTTCTTCATTTTCTATCCTTTCATAATCATATTCTCCCCATTTATGAGTCATAGTCTCAGAGAAATCTAAAATAATCATTATTTCTTTAGCTTCTATATTTTTCTTATTCTTAATTAACGGCAAAACTGGATTAAGAAGAGCGGCAATTAAGAAGAGCGTTCCAAAAATAAACAGAATTTCCGGCAAGCGCCTCAAAAATAATCTTTTTCTTTCAAAGAAAGCAAGAGAAGAAACCCCTAAACAGGGCCTTCTCCTGCTTTTTGAATTTATTAACCATTTTAGAAGAATAACCAACATCAGAACACCAACAAGAACCGATAAAAGATGCAATTCCTTGAAAATTAATTCTTTCAAGTTTAAATTTTCAAAAGAACTAATAAACTCAATTAGTTTAATCATTTATTTTTCTTCCTTGCTATTTTATTTAACACTCCAATCACTTTGTTAAATTTTGCTTTAACCTTTGTTAACCATCGTTCTCGATTTATCCAGCCCGATAAGATTTCTTCAACTGTTTTTAATGCTTCTTCTTTTTCTTTAATGTCTGATTTAGCTCTAGGATTATATCTCAAGTTCTCATAATTCTCTAAAATTTCTAAAAGCTTCATTAACTGTTTATCTTCTTTAGCTAATGCTTGCTTGATTTCGGGGATTGTCATGCTTGAAACTTTAGCAAGCCCTGCCTTTAATCCGATTAAGTTCTTGAGCAATCGGCAAAAGAAATCATAAAACTCTTCTAAATTAGAAATTTTGCAAACTGCCTGCAGTTCCTGATATTTGTTTTTTAAAAGTCGTTTAATTGATATCTTCTTTACATGTCGTTTATTTCTAATGAAGCAAACTGCTTTTTTAATCGGAATAAATAACCCGAGTAAAATGAATATGAGGCCAAATGCTAAGCTAATTTTTGATTTCAAAAGAAAATTACCAAAAAATTTCTTAGAATCTCGAATCTCATTACTGCTATCCGTTAAAGTAGTTCTTGCTCCCAGAACAAACTGCTTAATTCCAACTTCATAAATTTTCACTCCTTTTCTGGGATTCTTATCCTCTTCATCTATCACTTTAAATCTAATCTTTAATGATTTTAAATCTTTCGAATTAAACAAAATTCCTATCTTGTGTTTTTTCTCGGGATAAAATAAGGTATAAACCGCCTCTATTTTTAACCAATAATCCTGCCAAGACACTAAAGGAGAAATCTCTGCTTTCTCTAAAATCATTGAATCCGGCAAAACAGCAATTATACTGCCTTTTTCTAAATCCTCGGTCAAAATCTTAATTCCCCATCCCCTGGGATAAACTATTTCTAATTTAAGTTCAACTCTATCTCCTACAAAAATCGCTGTTTTGTCCATTGACATTTTGACTTGAACAAAATCCTCAATTTTAAATTTTGAAGAACTTTGAGCAAAATTAACCAAGCTAAATGTCAAAATTAAGAAAACTATCAGAAGATATTTTTTCATTATCTTTTCCCCCTTTTTCTAATTAAGAAAAACTTCAAAAATTTATCAAGGTCTTCTTCTCGTTTAACAAAAATAGCTCTGGTTCCTGACTCTATAAACAACTCTCTCAAAATTGAATGCCTTTCTTTTATTTTTTTTGCAAATTTATCTCGATTTTTTTGAGACAGCCGAAAATTAATCATTCTTCCAGTTTCTAAGTCTCTTAGCTCTATATTGCCTTTCGCATTCAGAAGAAAAGAATCATCTTCATCTAAAACAATAGGAATTAAATCGTGAACTCCGGCTATATTTTTAATCTCTTTCCAAAAAACAGAATCTCTATTAAGGCAATCCCTATCCAGAAAATCAGATAAAAGAAAAATCATAGTTGATCCCTTAAAGTAGTTTTTTGCTTTTTTCAAAGCAAAACCAATGTCTGTTTTTTCCGAAGCACAAGAAAAATTCCATATTTTATCCAATATATGATAAGCCCAATCTCTGCCGCTTTTTGGTATTAACCGCTCTTTTATCTTATTGGTAAAAACAATTGATCCTACTTTATCCAACTCATGAACTGCTGAAAATCCAAGATAAGCTGCTGATTTAACTAAAAGCTCTCTTTTGGTTAAATTTTTATAGCCAAATCTGGTAGACCCGGATAAATCTGCTAAAATCCAAGTAGTCAACTGCTTTTCTTCTCTAAAGCATTTTCGATAAACTTTATCGGGAAAACGAGCAAGTAAATTCCAATCAATATCACGGACATCGTCTCCTGGAGAATATTCTCTGTGTTCTTCAAAATCAAATCCTTGACCTAAAAAAATACTTCGATGGGCGCCGGGATTTACTTCACCAATTTTCTGTTTAGTTATTATTTCTATTTCGTACAATCTCTTTAAAAGATCTTCTGGAATTTTCATGGAATAGCCACCTCTTCCAAAATTGCGTCAATTACTTCATCTGCTATTTCAGTTAAAAATTTTCGTTCTGACCGTACTCTACCCATAACATTATCACTAAGAGTTATCCGATGGCGCATAATTTCGTGAGCAACTTGTTTTATATCTTCCGGTTTCATAAACAAGCGACCGTTAAAAAATGCTTGTGCTTTTGCGGCGGCAAAAAAATGCTGGAAACAACGATTAGAAAATATTCCCCATTGAATATTCTCTTTCACTGCCTTAACCGTAGTTCTTTGAAAACGAGTAGCCCTGACAAGTCTCACAATATATTCAGGAATTCTGTCAGCATCCCAAGAAACTTGCTCTCTAACAATTTTCCGAATTTCCATAATTTTTTGAGCAGTAATCACTTTATCCAGTTCAATATCAGTAAAATCATGGCTAACTATTTTCTTTTCTTCTTCTTTAGACAATTCGGAGAGAACAACCTGAAACATAAAACGGTCTTTTTCCGCAGCAGTAGCAGGATAAACGCCCTCTTCTTCCAAGGGATTGTCGGTAGCTATAAGAAAAAACGGCGGATGCAAAATAAAGGTTTCGCCCTCAATAGTAACTTGAGACTCCTGCATCACTTCTAACATAGCGGCTTTAGTTTTAGGATTTCCTCTGTCCTTCTCGTCGGCTAGTACGATATTAGCAAAAATTGGTCCTTTTTCAGTTCTAAATTTTCCAGTTTTTGGATTAAATATTCTCCCGCCTAAAATATGGGCGGGCATCATATCAGGAGTAAACTGAATTCTTTTGTAGGTTAGCACATCACAAATATTAGACATAAGAGCTAATCCTTCGGCAGCCAAAGTCTTACCCGTTCCGGGAACAGCTTCAAGCCAAATATGGCCGCAGCCGGTTCGTCTTTCAATGTCTCCTTTAGGACTATAAGGAACTGGAGCAATAAGCCCAAGCATAAAAGCCCTGTAAAGCTTTTGCGAAGTTTCACCAATAATTATCTTATTCATTTCTTTCTCAACACTTTCAAGAAATTTAAAACAAGCATCAATTTTTTTCTTCATTTCATACCTCCAAATTCGCATGGGCACATTTGTAGTGTGCTTTTTGCATGCATTTAATTATAAAAGATCAAGTCTTTTATTTTAGACCTTCTTCCCAGTTTATCAAATTTTTCATTTATATGTCAAGCAATTTTCTTTCCAGCGCGTCTTCTGTATATCGATTAGATGGATTCCATAACAACCAACCATAGGAATCCGTATCATAAACCGCCTGCTTCTCCAATTCTACCATTTTCTTGTCATAAATCGCTCCCAAACTAAAATCTTGAAGCCATGGCCGAAGTTTGGCTTTAGTGTCAGTCATTCTCATCTTTCCTTTTTCAAGATTCATCTTAATTATTTCATAAGGATTATCAGCCGGATTTTTATAACCTTCAAAGTCATTTGGATAATGAGAAGGATAAACCATGGGACAAACAAAATCAAAATAAGGAATGGCATATTCCAATATCTGCCCTATATTCATATCATTATTATTTTCATGCCAAAGGGTTAAACCAAATAAATCGATTGAAAGAAAAACACCCAGGGGTTTTAATTCCTGATTAAGATATTCAAAAAAACTTCTAATAATTTCCGGTTTTGACATTTTTTTGTCCCGAATGGGATAAGCAATCTGACTAATATCACCATCTGAAGGAAAACGAATATAGTCAAAATTTATTTCATCAAAACCAACTTTTATTGCTTCCTTTGCCAATTCAATATGGTAATTCCAAACTTCTTTTGACGCCGGATCAAGCCAGGTTCGACCGCTCCAATCGCGCCATAATTTCCCTTGATAATCTTTTAAAGCCAATTCAGGCTTAATTTTAGGCAAAGCTTGGTCTTTAAAAACTACAATTCTGGCTATAACGTAAACATTTTCCTGATGAAATTTTTCAATAAGTTCTTTAGGATTGGGAATTAAAATTCTCTCTGTTCCTATTTCATTAATTAATGAACTTTCGGTGTTAAAAGCAATTTTTCCATCTACTTCTTTAATATCAATAATCACGGCATTTAACTCAGTTTGCTTGATTAACTTTAAAAAATAATCTATTTTTTGAGAGCTGCCGGCTGTCCATGAAGTGAGATAAACTCCTTTAATATATGGAGAATAATTATACAAGGGATGTTTAAAATCACCCCGTACTTTAATAAAAAAAGAACGGGGCAAATCAAAATTCACACACAAAAAAACAATCAAAATTAAAAGTAAAAAAAGAAAAATTCTTTCTTTAAACATAACGCCCCCACTAGGAATCGAACCTAGATATCCAGCTTAGAAGGCTGGTGTTCTATCCATTGAACTACAGGGGCATACACAAATTATAACAAAAAAAGCCTGCCTAAAGCAAACTGAATAAACAATATTTATTAATAATAAATACTACATACACCCATACCAATTTCGAGCTACGTTATCGAGTTCTACATGGACATGATTTCCTTCATAAATAACGTCTACTTTCCCATATCCCAACTTCTCTGCGCATACTTCGGCAGTATTCTTAATCCCTTCATAATAATTTTCATTTGCAAAGTCAACAGCCCAGGAGCATTCTCGGCACCCTATCTTATCTTTTTTATCTAAATTGCCTCCATAATGCAAAGAATTTCTGCTGTGCCCGCAACAAGTTCCCTCGCAAGAATCATGTCCTGATCCGCATGCACTGCTCCACTCGCTAAAACACCCTGGCAAGGCGCCGCCGAGAAGATTTGGACTATTGTCAGAGATAGAAGAAATTTCTTTGGCGCCTTCGGGCATATTCTTGCCCGCCATACAGGTAAGCAGACTTTTTAATTCTTTACAAGCATCATTATACTGATCAACAACACCTTGCTGGCAAGTATAATTCCCGCCAAAACAAGATGTTGTTTGCCCTAAGGGCGGATTTAATTTATTACATAGATTTGTCTCTAGTTTTCTACAAAATTTGTCATACTGACAATCTAAACGACAAACTATGCCAGTATTACTATAAGCATTCCGAGAACAATCATAGGCATTCATTTCAAATTCACTAATCTCACTTCTCCAACGATAAAGAGCAAATTTCCTGTCTTCAGATGTGCAAGGAGAAGGATATTTATTGGGACAATAGCTGTTCCCCCCTTTTAATATTTGATTATTACATAAGTCTTCTCCGTTTACAAAACATTTTTGGGCATAATTTTTATTAAAAGCTGGAAGCGTGGGAGTGACAACAGCGATACAGTTAAGGTCGCTATCAAAACACTCATCGCTAATTTGACAATCAATGGAAGTTTCTTGAGTAGTGAATTTTATTCCGCAAGCCCTTTTACTTTTTACGCTAGATTCATCAGTACAATAAAGTTTAGCTTGCTCGGGTTTTAAAGTTGAAGGACAATAAGTAGTGGCGTTTTCTGAAACACATGCTTGTTGGCAAGCCTCGCTACTGGCTAATGGGCTGTTAACTTTTATATTCGTTCCGATTTTACTTGCCTGATTGGGATATTGATTGGGATCTAAATCATAAACCGGCACTTCGCAAACACAATGCTCTCCTCCTTCTCCCGGTGGAGTTGGCGGTATTTCGCCTCCTCCTCTCTCACATTTAATCTCATTCCAAGCCCAGGGCATTTTCTCGGGATTAACCAATTTAATCATAAGAGTATTGATTATCGTCCAAGCGCCAAATGCAATCACTAAACCGATAATTGTATAAGTTATTATTCTTTTTCCCTGGCTTGCTTTCTCCGGAATGCCCCCCGAAGTTAACATTATAATTCCTCCTATAACAATCATTAACGGCGCAATAAAGAATATCAACGTTAGAAAAATATCAATAATATTTTGAATTAATTTAAAGAAATAACAGAGATCGCATTGGGGAGTTGTTGATGTGCCGCAGGGAACTAAAGGCCCTTCAAAAGGAAAACGGCCAGCTAAAGCTGATTGGGGTAATATCAAAATAATAAATAAAACAGTTAAAATTATAATTGTAAAATATTTTTTTTGCATAAATTTATTTGAATACTAATTGAAATTGGTTTAAAAACAAAATAATAAAGAATATAACTAACGTACAATATTAGAATAACAAAAATTATTAAAACCGCCAACCCTAAATGCTCTATTTAAAATTTCTAAAACTATATAAAGAGTGGTTGTTTTCACGCAATCTGCATTTTTTATTTCTTCAGAATTTGCTTTATTTTGGACACCACGTCTTCCAACTCATAATTGGCTTTTACTAAATAGGTAGTGGCGCCCAAATTTAAGGCTTTTTCAACATCGCCTATTCCTTCGAGGTTGGTTAAAACAATAACCGGAATATTTTTGAGTTTTTCATCTCCCTTTATTTCCTCAAGAATTTCAAAACCATCTTTTTTCGGTAAAATTAAATCCAACAAAATCAAGTCCGGTTTTTCTTTTTTTATCAACTCTAATCCTTTTTCTCCATCAAGCGCGTTAAGAATTTTAAATCCCTCTTGGGTTAAAATCTCATTCATTGCTTTTTGAAGAGTAAGTTCGTCTTCAACAAAAAGTATCTTCTTCATGAATATAATACTAATTTACAAATTTTATTCGAATGATACAAATATTTGTTGCATTCGCATATTATTTGTAGATTTGAATTATTTATGTTTATTAGCAATAGGCAAGGTAAACCAAAAAGTACTTCCCTTGCCTTTTTTTGATTTAAATCCTATTTCTCCGCCAGAGAGCTTGATAATCCCTTTTGCTATAAAAAGGCCCAATCCCGCTCCTTCAACTCTTTGCCTTATTAAATGGTCTCCTCGAGAAAATTTTTCAAACATTTTTCCTTGCAGATTAGAAGGAATTCCCACTCCATTATCACTAACACTAAATTTTACCTGGTTTCTATTTTTTTCTGTGATAATCTCAACCCATCTATCGTCTCCGTCTTTTTTAGAATATTTTATAGCATTGTCAATTAAATTCTGAATTACCATTCTAATTCTATTGGAATCGGCATAAACTAAGGGAAGATTCTTGCCTTTATTGAAATTGACGACTACTTCATTCTTCTGAGCCAAAGGTTTTAATTCTTTAATCATCTCGTCTATTAAAGAATTAATTGAAAAGCTTTTGGGTTCCATTACTAATTTTTTCTGCTCTATCCTGTTAACATTCAACAAATCATTCACCAAATCAATCATTCTATTATTGCTTTCATTAATTATATTAATATATTCCTCTTGTTTTTTATTGTACTTTCCCAATCTTCCGGTTCGAAAAAGACCGAGTGACCATTTCAAGCTGGAAAGAGGTGTCCGAAGCTGATGAGAAACAATGCTCACAAACTCGCTTTTCATTTGAATGACCTTGGCCATTCTTTCAAAACTAGATGTTATTGTCTGAGCTACTACTAATAAAAAAATCGTAGAAATCGCTAAAATTATTATCAACATTTCCGGAGCAATATAATGAACGCCAATATAATAGGTAAAAAGTATAACCAGAATAATAATTAATCCCATTATCAAAAAAAGGAAGCTTGGGCTCTGCCATAAAGAAATCCCATACTTCTTATGCTCAACACCAATATTTAACTGCCCTAAAAACTTTTTTAAAAACATACCAATTTTTATTTTTCCCTCACTTTTTTATTATAAGCAAAGCTTCTAAAGTAATTATAAGCAAAGCTTCTAATTACGTCGTTCGGAAAAAATGAAAGCTTGCTTTCATTTTTTCCTCATTAGTAATTATAGCATAAATTAAATCTACAAGCATGGGAATGGAAATAATTGACTAATGGCTATTAGAAGGGTATAATAAAAAAGAATTTACGGGGCATGGCGCAATTGGCTAGCGCGCCGCCTTTGGGAGGCGGAGGTTCCGAGTTCGAGTCTCGGTGCCCCGACATAAATCCAGCTTTCGCTGGCTTGTGGGCTTGCCCGCCGAAGCCAGCTACAGCTGGCGAAGGCGGGTATCGTATAGTGGCTATTATGTCAGGTTTCCAACCTGAAGACACGGGTTCGACTCCCGTTACCCGCTTCTCTATTAAATAACCGCCAAGATTTCAATCTTAGCGGTTATTTTTTTTATTTTACAGAAAAACGTAAGACTTTTTCCGCATTTTCAAGAATAATATCTGAAAAACCATGAGCTCGTTTAATTCTAACATCCTTATCCAGTAGATTTTTTGTTTTAATTATCTGAATGTATTTTTTTAAACTTATCTTATATGTTAGCCAGGGAATATGAGGCCGCCCATCAATAGGTATCGGAAAATCAGAACCATGAATTAACCAGCGAGAAGGAAAAGTTTTCACAATTTCGGGTATCATAAAAATTCTACTTGATAAAGAAAGAGCTGAAGTATCTGCCCATAGCTGTACATTCTTGCCTCTATTTGCATTCTTCATAAAAGTATAAAATTCCTCAATCTCATTTTTATCAACAAAAGGAAAAACAGGCGTAGAGCAATGAGCCGCGATAATCCTTACTCCACGCTCAAGAGGATTTTCCAAATATCTGAAATTATCTAATGATTTTTGGGTTCTCCCTTCGGAAAAAGAATATTCAGGCCCAACGTGGCAGAGAAGGGGCATATTATATAAAGAAAGAGCATCATAAAATTCTTTATGCTTCTTATCGGCCACTTGAATATGCTGTACAGAAGGTATCCATTTAACAAGAACTGCGTTAGTCTGACTTAGAACATAATCAAGTTCTGATTCCCAATCTTTCCTGTTTGGATTTACCGAAGCTCCAAAATAAAATCTCTTATTTGCTTTTTGAAAATCAGCTTCTTTTTGCAAACGCTCATTTAATTCCATCACTTTGTTATTCAAAAATCTATTTGAGACATAAAGCTCGGTTTTTTTTTCATTTAAATCCCCTGTTTTTGAAGAATAAACTGCATCCAATCCAAGCAAAACAATGCCATCAATCTCTTTGGAGGAAATAAGCAATTTGTAGGCAAGCCCAAAATAATCTTCAGCAGTAACCGTTTTTTTCTTTTTGCAACCAAAAATTTGTTTTTCCAAACTTTTTTCAACCATATTCTGGACAGTCTTTATAAGCAAATTTGTAAAGCAATTATCGCTATTTCTTAGTAATCTAGAATAATAAATGTCATTATTAATATCGCTTAAATCATTGCCGCTCCCAACAGCATGAAAGTGAACATCTATTTTCATTATTAACCTCCCGCACTGTCTTTTTTGACCTATTAAAATTTTAAAGATCTAAGTCTTTAAG
>CAZYRO010000012.1:0-12244 GCA_964649435.1 uncultured Candidatus Saccharibacteria bacterium
CAAAAAACTCTCTCAGAAAGCTAAAGAATTATTAAAAAAATTAAAAAAAGAAGGACTGTGATATTAAAAAAGAAGGTTGTCTTACTTTTAATAATAATTTTACTATTGATGATTATAGGAGCTTTTTTTTATAAAGCTGGTTTTACCTTTAGTAAGATTATTACTATTAAAAATATTACTTGGGAAAAAATCTTTGGTAAATTGCCCGCCTCGGAATATACGCCGCCCAAAGATGAAGATAGGATTAATGTGTTACTTTTAGGGATTGGGGGAGAGGAGCATAAGGAAGGAGGCTTGCTTACCGATAGCATAGTGATTGTTAGTTTTAAAAAAAGCACCGGCAAAGCAGCGCTTATTTCAATACCGCGGGATTTACAGGTCCAAATGCCTGGCGAAAATTATTCAGATAAGGTTAATTCGGCTTATATTTTGGGAGAAAAAAAATATCAAAATGGGCTAGATTTTAGCAAAAAGACTCTTGCTTATATAACCGGCTTGTATATTGATTATGGGATATTAGTGGATTTTAAAGCCTTCAAAGAAACAATAAATATTTTAGGGGGTATTACTGTTTATTTGGACGAACCATTTATTGAGGATAAGCAGTGGTGGTGCGATGAAAATGGTCAAAACTGCCGTCCTTTTGTGGTAGAGGCAGGGAGACAAATTTTGGATGGTGAAAAGGCATTGCTGTATGTGAGGTCACGATTTTCAAGTGATGATTTTGACAGAGCCCGCCGCCAGCAGCAAGTTATACTGGCCATAAAAAATAAGCTTCTTTCTTTGGGTGTTTTAACTAATCCTTTGATAATTAATAATTTATTTGATGCTGTTGCCGCGAACGTGAGGATTGATATAATGCCTTGGGAAATTCCAAATCTAATTAAATTAGCTCAAAAAGCAGATACAGAAAACATAATTAGAAAAGTATTTGATATTTCTCCTGGTGGACTCCTTTATCAAACAACCAGAAATGGAATTTATATTCTTTTGCCCGTGGATGAAAATTTTAGCAAAATTAGAGAATCATGCCAGAATATTTTTGTTAGCCCTTGAGAAGTTAGCGTCTAAAATGTTAGAATAAATAATGGGTTAGAAATTGAAACTTATGCGATCCAAAAAGAAAAAATATTATTTAATACCTACTGCGATTATTTTAATTGCTATAATATTTATAGTTGGTTTTTGTTGCGGAAAAAGCCGTCAAACCAAACCAGCACTTTCGGACACTATTATTATAAACAGAGAACTGGGCGAACCCGAAGTAATTGATTTTAGTCTTTTTTGGCAGGTTTTAAAAAGAATAGAAGAAAACTATGTAGATGAAAAAGGAATTGATTACAAAAATATTCTTTACGGTGCAATATCGGGAATGACGGAATCCTTAAAAGATCCTTATACAGTTTTTATGGAACCGGATAAAACTGAATCTTTTGTCGAAAGCGTTGAGACAGGGGGAAGCTTTGAGGGCGTAGGAATGGAAATAGGAATTAAGGGAGAAAGGCTTACAGTGATTGCTCCTTTGGAAGGAACGCCCGCAAAAAAGGCGGGCATTAAAGCGGGAGATAAAATTCTTAAAATAGAGGATATTTTTACTGATGACTTGCTCTTAGAAGAGGCGGTTAACTTAATTAGGGGCGAAAAAGGAACAAAAGTTGTTTTAACAATTTCTAGAAAAGACTTTAAAGAACCAAAAGAAATAAGCATTACTAGGGACACAATTCAAGTTCCAATAATAAAATGGGAAATGAAAGACAATAATATTGCCCATATTAAAGTCTATCATTTTACGGGGAATCTTCCGGATAAATTTCAAGAAACGATTTCCGAAATTCTTAAGATGAAAGCCGAAAAAATAATTCTTGATTTACGCAATAATCCCGGCGGCTACTTAGACGTGGCGGTAGACTTGGCAAGCTGGTTTATTCCCAAGGGCGAGGTAGTTTCTATTGAAGATTTTGGCAACGAAGAAACACAAAAAAAATACAGAAGCAAGGGTTATAGACAAATTCAAGACTTTCCAGTAGTAGTTTTAATTAACAAAGGTTCGGCTTCGGCGTCCGAAATTGTAGCTGGCGCCTTGAGAGATATTAGAGGGATAAAATTAGTAGGGGAAAAAAGTTTTGGGAAGGGATCCATTCAAAATTTGGAGAGATTTAAAGGTGGTTCTTCTTTAAAAATTACTATAGCTAAATGGCTTACGCCTTCCGGCGTATCTATTTCGGACGAGGGATTGATGCCTGATATTGAAATAGAATTAACGGATGAAGATTATGATAAAGATAGAGATCCCCAATTAGACAAAGCAATAGAGATACTCAAATAAATTGGCGTTGCGCAGAAACTAGTTGGCAAATTTAGCAAATTTGTGATAAAATATAATTGATTAAATTTTAATGATTTATGAAGGTAATACTTCTTCAAGATATAGAAAATTTAGGTAAAAAAAATGATGTTAAAGAAGTAGCTGACGGTTATGCCCGAAATTTTTTACTACCAAATAAATTGGTTAAATTAGGGACTACAAAAGCCCTGGAAGAGCTTGAGAAGAAAAAAGAATCAATAGCTCAAAAGGCGGAAAAAGAACTTAAGCTTATGCAGGAATTTGTTTCTCAGATTGATAGACAAGAAATAGAGATACCAGTAAAGCTCAAAAAAAATGGGGAAATTTACGGTTCCGTAACTCCCAATAAAATTGTTCAATTTCTAAAAAAGAAAAAATTTAATATAAAAAAGACCCAAATAAAATTAAAAGAGCCTATTAAAAAATTAGGGGAATATTCGGTAGCAATTAATTTTGATCACGGGCTAGAAGCGGAAATAAAAATAATAATAACAGAAGAAAAAGAAAGTAAAAAGGAATAATAGAAAACACAGGAATCGAAATTCCTGCATTCTGTTTGCTCCACAATTAAGATGGGGCTTTATTTTTTAGGCATTATGTTAACTATTTTTGCTTTTCTTGAATTTCCGTCAAATTTTTTCTTGGAAATAGTTTTGAATTGGACAATTCCTTCTTTTACAGCATACAGCGTGTCGTTATTGCCTCGACGGACATTAATTCCCGGCAAAAATTTAGTTCCTTTTTGACGAACAACAATGCTGCCCGGTTTTGCTTTTTGTCCGCCGAATAATTTAACTCCTAAATATTTTGGCTGAGAGTCTCGTCCTAATTTAGTTGAGCCAGCTGATTTAGTTTTTGACATAAGTGTCTATTTATAATCTTACTCTGACGTTAGATTAGCATAATTAAAAAACTATATCAAGACCTTTCTTTTTTAATATTTGTTTTTAATATCGTGTATTCTTTATCAACTTTCTTAGCTTTCTCTATTTGTTTGCGGAGAGGGTGGGGGAGGGTTTTGATTATGTTTTTTAGCTTGGCGTTGTCAACTGCTAAAATATCTTGCCACCTGCCTAAAGGTTCTAAAATTTCTTTTATTTTATTCATTTCATATTTGTAGCGAATTTGAGCAATGCGAGTGATATAACCACTTTCTCCAAAAACTCTTTCTATATTTTTTTGGTCAAGATAATCATCAATTATTTTTTTAAATTTTGCTATTTCTTTATTGTTTATTTGGTTTTGTTCTTTCATTTTCAAGAATTCTTCTATTATTTTCTGAATTCGTTTATCGTCTATTGTTTCTCGTTTGCTAAATTTGTGCTTCCACATTGGACAAATGCTTTTATATCCGCACCAATCACAAAGAACAGAGGGAAGAGGCTTGAAATTGCCCTTTTCTATTTTAGAAATTATTTTCCATATTTCATTTTTAGTTTCATCTAATTGATTTTTAGTCCTTTTAGTGCTTAAAATTTCTCCATGTCTTAAATAGTGAAAACTTAATTTAATATTTTCAGACCTTTTTATTTTTAGATGAGGCCAGCGGAGGAAAACGGCCAGACAGTAAATAGAGAACTGTAAATTATTGTCTACTTCAGTTTGAGGAGGTAATCTTTTCGCTGTTTTATAATCAACAATTTCGATTGTTTCATTTTTAAGCTTGTCAATTCTATCTATTTTTCCGGCAAGTGTGCATGTTTGTTTTGTCTCGGGATTTTCTATGGGTATTTCAAAACGAGACTCGATATCCAAAACCGTGAAAGTATCCCGATTTTTCAAAAAATATTGATAATAATTTTTAAGCATCCTAATTCCTTCACTGAAATAAATCATATCTTCCTCTTGACTTTGAAAGGGCTCGGGATTCCAAATATCTTTATAATAGTTTAACAGTTCATCCGAAGTAGGGGAGACTGGATATTTTGAATGAAAAAATTTTAGCGCCATATGGATTACATTGCCAAAAATAGCTTCTTTTGACCTGGGAGCGCTTATTCTATCTATTGCTTGGAATTTATATTTTTGAGGGCATTGTTTGAAAGTTTGAAGAGCGGAATAAGATGTTCGATATTGACTTTTTTTCATAAATATGTTAAAATTAATATATTAAAGTTAGGATTTTTGTTATCCATTATATTAGAATATCAAAAATCTTGGTCTTTGACAATTCAAATTAATTTAAAGAAAGGAGGTAAGTGTTTAAAATGTTAAATAAAATAAAATTTTTAATTTTATTTGTTTTAATTATTTTTGTTATTGCGAATTGCAAATTCAAGTTAACCGGCCCGTCTGATTGTACGCCCGATTCAACAAACAGCGATTTAGCAAGCGCAGTTAAGACAACATGGGATCCTTATGTTGCAGTCCATCCGTTTATGGGTGATCAGCGACCGCATTTATTAAAGCTTATTCAGGCAGGGACTTTAAGGGGAGTTAGACTGGAAGGGCTTGATGATTCAAGAACGCAAGAGTTTGCCAGATGGTTTCAAAGTCACGGAGTAGAAGTTCTTGGATTGTTTGAAAATGAGTACTTAAGAGAACCCAATGTTTGTGAAATTTTAAGCCAGCACGTGATAAGCAATCCTCAGATTACTGCTTGGGAAATTGGCAACGAGGTGAATAATTTTGTTGGCATGGAAGCAGGGGAGTATATTTCTATTTTTAGAAAGTTGTTTTATTACGCAAGGCAGCATCATCCTCATATTGCTATAGTCAGCCAGGCGCCAGTTGGAAACGGAAATGGAGCCGACATTCTAAGGAGAATGATTGATGCCGGATTAGATCGGCTGTGTTACGAGGGCCTTCCTATTGTAGCAATTCATTTTTATAGTTGGAAAAGTTTAAGATTAGGCGAATTTCAGAACCAGATAGCGCGGCTGCCAATTTCTACCAGAGTATGGATAACAGAAACCAATACAATGCCTCCAAATTGGTCAGAGCAAGTTGAATATGTTAAAAAGGTTTATCCGAAGTTAAAAAGTTCATTAAGAGCAGAACGTATATATTGGTACGTGTTTAGCGGCGAGCGCAGCGATTTTAGTCTGGTAAAAGGATTAGTTGGCGGCTTGCCCATAGAATACAGCCCTTTGATGAATCTATTAGTTGGAAATTTTACCACTGAATCGGTAATTAACAGCAACGTCGATTATGAGTTTTTTTCTAACAATGAACTTGATAATTCAAACAGGCCAATAACTCTACCAGAACAGCGCTTAAGAAGAAATAAAAAAGACAGGAGGATAAAGTGAGAAAATTAGTTGTAATTGCGGCAATATTGCTATTACTGCCCACATTGAACGCTGAAACTGTTATTAAGATGGGAGCCATGGTTACTTGCGGAAAAGTTGAAGAATTTGCCTTTAGTTTTCCGAGCGCGGAATTGAAAGTCGAACAATCAATATGGAAAAAATTCAGCTTGGGACTTGGAATTAGAAAAGAAAGCCGCTGGGGGTATAATGGTTATTATTTATCATTGTATCCTATGTATAAAAAGCAACTATCAAAAAAGATGTTTGTTGCTACCAGCTTAGGCGTAGAATACGGAATTGCCAGCTCAAAGTACAATCACTATAGCAGTACTTATAATGAAATCGGAGACTTGATAGCCCATAAGTGGATTTATTTAACTCAAAATGCTTCTATTCCTAAAAGTGAGCTTAAAAAAGGAGATATAGGAGTCATATATCCCTTTGGAACCGCGTCTTGTGGAATTAAGCTCTGGAAAGGGTTAGTTATTGAATCTGGGCTTAAAGGTCAAATATTAAGATTCGGAGTGAAAAGCTGTAAATTTGAAGCGACAGATAGAACTGCTTACGATGTTAGAAGTGAGAAAATTTGGAAAATCATTCCAAGCGCCTTCATTCAACTCGGCTACAAATTCTAAAACTGCAAATTTTAAAAATGGTATCGGAGAAAAAAACCGATACCATTTTTCTTTATCATTTAATTTTTTATTCTTTTAGAGGATGGTATTTTTTATGGATTCTTTCAGCATAACGGTCAGATGCATGAACGTATCGCGTGGTAGTATCTAATGATTCATGACCCAATAAAATTTGGATAGCTGCCGGATTAGCTCCTGATTCGGCTAAATAGGTGGCAAAGCCATGACGAATTGAGTGGGCAGATAAAGGAACATTGATTCCTAAGATTTCCCGATATTGTTTTATTTTTCTTTGCAAATAGCTGGGAGAAATTTTTTTATTTTTATCTTGGTTATGACTGCCGGAGTAGGGGACAAAGGCAAAAGGAGAATTATCAATTCTTTCATCTAAGTAATTTTTCAAATGTTTTTGAGCTCTAGGGGTTAAGTAAACAAATCTCTCTTTTTTGCCTTTACCTCTTATAAAAATTCTGCCGCTTTTGTCAATTTGGTCAAGCTTGAAATTCAAAAGTTCGGAAATTCGCATTCCGGTTGAAAACAAAACTTCCAGCAGGGCTCTATTTCTTAAAGCAATCTTTTTATTCTTTTCAAGTTGAGTAGGAAACTCAATTAATTTTTTAATTTCCTCAAACTCTGAAACGCGAGGATGTTTTTTTTCGGTTTTTATTAATTTTATAGCTTCTGGGGGCAAGGGAGAGTCATAATCCATGTCAATCAGGTATTTTATATAAGAACGCAAGACAGAAAGCATTCTATTGATGGAATAACTGCTTAATCTTTTCTCTCCTTTTTGATTTTCCGGGGTTTTTCTATCAACTGAGGTCAAATAAGCCTTATAATTGAGAATTGTCTTTTTATTTATATTGTTAAAATCAACGTTTATATCTTTTAAAAAATTTTCAAATACTTTTAAATCTCTCTCGTAATTATAAAGAGTTTTTTCAGATAAATTATTCGTTTGCAAGTTTAAAAGGAAATCATCTAAATAGGGAAGAAGGTTATTTTTTAATAACATATTGTATTGTTTTACAAATTAATTTATTAAAGCTAATAATTCAGTGTAAGGGTTATTATACCGAGTTCTCTACCTTTATAATAACCGGTCTTTTGAGACCATGTCAACCCCTGCCTGCCGACAGGCGGGCCTATCCCCCACGGATACCTGCGGATATACCCATAGATAGGGAAATCATAAATAATTTAACGGGTTAATAGTTGCTCCTATTGGTAATTTGCCGCAATAATTACTCTGTTTCAATATAAAGGTATTAGAAACATAAACGCCAAAATGCAAATGACTTCCCGTGGAATATCCCGTACTTCCTTCATAGCCAATAATGTCTCCTTTTTTGACATTATCCCCTATCCCGTATTTTCCGTAAGCCGAAAGATGAGCATAAAACGTTGTTAAATTATTATCATGCCTTATAGCCATCCATCTTCCGTAAGCTCCTCTTGGACAATAGTTATCGGTATTTCCCATTGCTCTTATTTCGCCGTCTCGAGCCGCTTTTATAGGCGCCCCATAACCAGCAGCAATATCTATGCCATTATGAAATCCGCTTTTATATAATCTTTTACTGTATGGCGTATAGCCATAACCTTGAGTCAGCAATCCTTCGTTTGGCCAAGAAAAAATACCTGAACGAGGTTTAGGGATACTTTCTGGGTCAAACGTTAATCGTAATTTTTCTTCTAATTCAAATGTTTCTTCTTGAATTTGTTGCCTTTGTTTTTCAATGCCGGCTAAAATTTGCTGGTATTTTTTTTCCTGGCCCCATGTTTGCCCTAAAAGATAATCTTTTTGAGCTTTTTGATTATCTTCTATTTGTTTTTGGCTGTATAGCTGGGAATTATAAATCTCAAGTTCTTTTCTTCTGATTTCAATTTCGCTTTTTTGTTCTTCTAATGTTAATTTGAGGGATTTTAATAATTCTAAGTCTTTCTGGATATTTTTTTGAAGCAATTCAATATATTGAACTTGATTGAGAAAATCGGAAAGTTTTTCATTTTCCAAGACAAGCTCCAATAAAGTTCTTTCATCATATTCATAAATAGTTCTTATAATGCCGGCGATGTTTTCTTTGTGTTCTGCTATTTGTTTTGTTTTTTTATATATTTCCAATGTCAATTCTTCAATTTGAAGATTGGCTGTATAAATTTTTGCTGAAGTAACATTAATATCATTTCTTAACTTTTTTATTCGGGTTTCAATTATAGCTAATTGGCCTTGAAGAGTATTCTCTTTTTCCTGAGCTTGTTCTAGATTTTGCTGATAAATCTTAGCTTGTTCCTCTAATTGCTTAATTTCCTGCTCTTTTTCTTGAATTTGTTGCTTTAAGTCATCAAGAATATCTGCCTGACTTAAAACAGGCAATAACAAAGAAAAAATTAAGCAGAAAATAATACTTTTCTTGAAATAGTCCATAACACTTTTATTATACCACTCTCCCACCCTAAGTATCAAATCCTTGACAAGCTTCTTATGTTATGCTAAAATACATCTTGTTAAAACTGTACCTTAACAATTTTTCTTTAAGGAATAAAAAATGAGAAGAATTAAACGATTATCCGCCGTGCTAACGGCTCTAATGGCTATATTGCTAATTCAAGAATCAAGAAAGCAGGGGGAATATAAAAAGAGTTTTTCAAAAGAATGTTCCTCGGAACAAGTGGTAATACAGAAAGGAAAATATAAGCAACCTTTAGCTGATATTCAAAAAAAGGAACATCAAATTCAAGAAGAAACATTTGAGTTAGAGAAGAAAGAAAACAGGAAATCGGTTCAAGCAGTTCAAAAAGCAATAGATTTTAATTGTGATACTAATTGTCCTCGAAACACAATGATAGATTTTGATTTGATGTTGCCGGCAAAAAATTTATCTGCTTTTCCAGTTATCCCCTTTTCCCTGACATATCCAGCAACCAAAAAGAAAGATTGGTTAAAACCAACCATAGAAACTTTTGGAATTAATGCTCTTGTTTGGATTTACGATTGGCACATTCAAAAGCGCGCCTGGGCAAATATTTCAATTGATTCTATAATTAAAAACATTAACAAAGGATACGCTTGGGATAATAATGGTTTTCAGTGCAATCAGATAGAACATCCGTTTCATGGAAGTATGTATTTTGCAGCCGCCAGAACAAATGGTTTAAATTTTTGGGAAAGCATAATCTTCCCATTTCTCGGTAGCTTTACATGGGAAGTTGCTCTGGAGAATGAGCGTCCTTCTACTAATGATCAAATAATGAGCAGTTTTGGCGGAATAGCGCTAGGAGAAGCCTTGTTTCGTTTAAGCGATTTAATTGCGAACGAAGAATCAGGAGGGATTGAAAGAGGAGCTCGAGAAACCTTAACTTTTATAGTTAATCCAGTTGTTGGTTCTAACAGATTGATTACAGGAAAAACTTTCAGAATGGGAAGTAATTCTGAAAAGCATTATTATGATTTAAGATTTTCAATTGGAGCTTCTGATGTTCACAATTTTCTAACCGGGATAGATTTGGAGTATAAAGACGCAATAGAAGATGAAAAACCAAAGATTAATCCCTATGATTATTTCAGGTTTGAATTTAAGATAAAACTTAACAATAATGGCCTTAAAAACGAAAAGATTCTAACCAGCGGGTTGTTGTTTGGAAAAAAAATTAAGATTTTATCAAGTGAAGATAATCTGGTTGGTCTTTTTTCAGTTTTTGATTATATCAGCATACCTACTAATAGAGTGTCTACTATTGGTCTTGGACCGGGCATAGTTGGTAATTTCAATTTTGGGTCAGACTTATTCTTGAATACTTTTGGCGTTTTGTCGGGAATATTTGGTGGTTCAACTTCATCATTTGCCTTAAAATACGGGAAAAATATTTTTGTTGAAAATGGAGAAAGCCATCATTTTGGTCCGGAAAATAATCCTTATTATCTTGGACCTGGAATTGCAGGAAAGTTAAATTTAGAACTTGGAAAGAAAGGTCTCGGAAGCATTCAAGTTAATCTCTCTCAGTATTGGATACATTCTATGTTTGTAGTTAATGCTAACGAATACATAACCAGATTATGTCCTCGCATTAATCTTAATATTACTAAATGGCTTCAAATACGATTTGAAAATGAGTTTTATTTCAAAAAAGGAACCTATAAAAATTATCCTTCTATATGGAATAAAAACTGTTATTTTCGTACGTTTTGCATCGTTAGATTTTAAACAAAAATTTAAAAACAAAAACAGAGATTTTTTAAAAATCTCTGTTTTTTCAAAATAACATTAATATAAGTACAGAAGTATAGATTTTAGATTAATTATTTCACTATTTTTGCCTTTTTAATTCTTTTTAACGCTTTTTTCTTTCTTAAAATCTCAGCCACTTCAAATGGACTGGGCGATTTTTCTTTACCAGTTAGGGCAACGCGCAGAGGCCACAAAAGTTTTCCCCTATCTCCTGTTTTCTCGGCTTCTGCCATTAAAAATTTTTCTAATTTTTTAACAGTAAAATCTTTTTCTTTGATTTCAGATAATATTTTTTCTGACTTTTTAAGAGATTCCTTAATTTCTTTTTTATTCATATCTTTCCACCTTAATAAACTCGGCTTATATTTCGGCTCTTTAAAGAAAAATTCAGTCAACTCCCCTACTTCCGAAAGTTTCCTTATTCTTTCCTGCTCTAAAGCAATAATTTTCTTTAATTTTTCTAGCTTTATTTTTTCTTTGGTCTCTCTAACTATATATTCTTCCTTAATAGAATAACCTCCATAATCTCCTGGAAATTGCTCAGAACTAAATTTTGGCTCAATAAGGCCGTTTTTTATCAAATAAGGAATGCACAATGCGATTAATTTATCTAACGGCATTTGTCGAATATAATGACTGTTAAACCAATCAAGTTTATTAATATTAAATATTGCTCCGCTTTTTTGGATTTTTTCTAAAGAAAATATTTTAATTAGTTCTTTTAGGGTAAATAATTCTCGATTATCGTCGGGATTCCATCCTAAAAGAGCCATGAAATTAATTAAAGCTTCCGGCAAATATCCCTGCTCTTTATAATTAGTAAGAGAAACGGTTCCATGGCGCTTGCTAAGCTTTGTTTTATCAGGCCCTAAAATTAAAGGTAAATGAGCAAATTGAGGAATCGGCAAGCCTAAGGCTTCGTAAAGCAAGATTTGCTTGGGAGTATTGGAAATATGGTCTTCTCCCCTAATTACGTGGCTTATTTTCATTTCATAGTCATCAATTACTACGGCAAAATTATAAAGCGGAGTCTTTAAATCTTTAGCAAGAGAAAAGTCGCCGAATAAACTTGAATCAAACTCTACCCTCCCCCGAACTAAATCATTAAACACCACTTTTTTATTAGGATTTTTAAACCAAATAATTTCTTTGCGATAAGCCTTGCCGGAATCCAAAAGCTTTTTTAGATATTTTTCATAAATCTTAGTTCTTTTGCTTTGCTTATAGAGTTCGTCCCACTCAATTCCAAGCCATTCTAAGCTATTCAATATATCTTTTTCATATTTCTTTTTAGAACGTTTTTTGTCTGTATCTTCAATGCGCAAAATAAAACTACCCTTATTCTTCTTAATAAAAAGGTAATTAAACAAAGCTGTTCGGGCAGTGCCAATATGAAATAAGCCGGTTGGCGATGGCGCAATTCGAACCCTTGATTTTTTAAATTTTATTGGCATAATTTTACTATTTCTTCGGCGATTTTTTGATTTGTTTCTGGCTTATAAAATGATTTTGCTTTTTCTCCTATTTTTTTTGCTTTTTCTGGATCATTAATTAAACCAAAAATAGCACCTAAAAGCATATTTATTGTTAGGTTTTTTTCTTTTAAAACAATTGCTCCTCCAATTTTTGCTAAAGCCCAGGCATTTTTTGTTTGGTGGTCAGAGGCGGAAGTAGACAACGGAATAAGAATGCAGGGTTTTTCAATAGCAGCAATTTCAAAGATATTTCCCGCCCCAGCTCGACTAACGATAATATTAGCAGAAGCATAGGCATGTTTTAATCCTT
>CAZYRO010000013.1:0-11537 GCA_964649435.1 uncultured Candidatus Saccharibacteria bacterium
ACTTACAAGAAATCAGTTTTTAAGAGATAAGCGGTGGAGAAAGATTAAGATTATAAACCAAAAATCAACATGACTCCTCAAGAAAAAATAGCTAGAATTTTAAGGACAAAACCAGAGGTGATTTTGAATATGGAAAATAAAATGTCTATTTTAACGGGTAAAACAAAAGTCATTGATAAGTTAATAAAAGAAAATGAGTATCGAATTAATAGAACCTTGAGCTTGCTAAATTGCCGCAGCCATAAAGCCGAGAACGTTTCCGAAGATTTAATTACTAGATTAAAAAGAGATGATAAAACCTTGTACGAACTGTTTAAGCGGCCAAGCGGCTTTACGGCCGAAGGGCTAAAAACTCTTTTTAATTTTGCATTAGAGCTGGCCAATATTAGACCTCTTTTTGTTCTAAAAAAAGATAGGGCAAAAGAGATTTTAAGAAAAAATCCTCCTCCAAATATTATTAGGATATTGGGATATAAAGATATTAATGAACTTTTAAAAAAGGAAGATTTAATTGAAATTTTTTGCGCTTTAAGATTTGTAGAAACCAATGAATGGATGCATAAAGTTTTTAACAGAGCTTATGAAAAATTAAATCCGGAAGATTTTGAAAAAAGAAAAGTTAGATTAAGAGTTTTAGAAGGCAAATGGCTGGATGTAGCAAAAAAGTTTGTAAAGAAAAAATATCATAATATTAGTCATCTTAAGGAGCTGGGAGTTATTTTTGTTATTCCTTTAAAAATTGATGGTTCAGGAGAAACTCTGCGGTTTTTTTCTTTGATTTTACATTATTTGCATGAAGTAGATTTTTATTCTAAGTTATTTGAAAAAGCTGCGAAAGCAGCTCTGTCGAATAACAAGGCGAGTTTCGGTAAAAGTTTGATTTCTTTATTAAAAGGCGAAGTCTTGGAAAAATTACCTAAAACAAGAGAGGGTACGAATTGGATGATTATTCAACAATATTTAGCTAAAAACAATAAAAATGATCCTCGTTTGTTTATTCCTCATGTTAATCCCGAAGCGCTTCATTGGAAAAAAGCAGAATTAGACATTAGTCATTTAGGAAAAAGGTTTGCTGACATTGACATAGAGATATGGCTGGAGCTTGATTGGATTGGCGCTTACTTTAAGTCACAAAATGATGGAGAAGAACTGATAAGTTTTGACTTGGTTGATAATGTAATGGCTTTAGTTAAAAATGGAAAAAAAGAAAATATAAAATATCTTTATCATCATCAGGAAGCGCTTTGGAATAAGATTTTCGAGGAATATATGGGAGAAAAAAACCTGGAGAAGCTGATGGTTGAGAATTTTGATAAAGGGTTTATTGATTTATGTCATCAATTGAAATAATGAAAAAGGCCCAAATGGGCAAATATGCGATTGGGCAGTTTAACATTTCCACCAACGAGCAATTAAAGGCAGTTATTGAGGCTGCTAAGGATTTGAAATCTCCAATAATTATTGGCACCTCTGAAAGCGAGAGAAAGTTTATTGGCATAAATCAAGCAGTGGCCTTAGTTAAAAGTTGGCAAGAACAAGTTGGTTTACCTATTATTTTGAATGCTGACCATTGTAAAACCTTTGAGAGCGCCAAGGAAGCAATTGATGCTGGTTATTCTGCAGTTCATTTTGATGGGTCAGAATTAGAGTTTGAGGAGAATGTGAAGATCACCAAGCAATTTGTTGAATATGCTAAATCAAAAAACCCGGATATTTTGGTTGAAGGAGAATTGGGTTATTTGCGAGGCGGTTCAGAAATCCATGAGAAAATAGAGATTAAATCTGAAGATTTAACTAAGCTAAAACAGACTAAAGAATTTGTTGAGAAAACTGGCATTGACAGCTTAGCCGTTGCTATAGGCAATATTCATGGAGTAGAAATGGACATGAAAAATCCGCCTTTGTATTTAAATAGATTAGAAGAAATTCAGAAAGCTGTACCGGAAGTATTTTTAGTTCTTCATGGCGGTTCCGGCACGTCGGAAGAAGATATTAAAAGAGCAATTGAACTGGGCATTGTTAAAATAAATATTAATACCGAGCTAAGAATTGCCTACAGTAAAAGCATAGGGAAAACAATAAGAAAATATCCGGAGGAAGTAAAACCCTATAAAATTCTTGCTTTGGCCGTAGAAGAAGTGAAAAAAGTTGTAAGAAAAAAAGTTGACTTATTTGGCAGTAAAGGTAAAATATAATTTATGGCTAATATTTTAGAATTAAATGCCAAAATCAGGGAAACTTTAGGTAAAAAAGTGAAAACTCTTAGAAAAAAGGGGATTATTCCGGCCGTGCTTTATGGAACGAAAGTAAAGTCAGCGCCACTTGAAATAGATTATAATGAATTTGAAAAACTTTTTGAAAAAGCAGGAGAAAGCACGATAATCAAGTTAAAAGTTAACCTGCCTGCCGGCAAGGCAGGCCTACCTGCCGGCCCGCCTTCCGGACGGACAGGCAAGGCAGGAAGTCAAAAGCCCAAAGTTGATGAGAAAAATGTTTTGATTCATGAAATTGTCAGGGACCCGGTTTATGATAAATTTATCCATGTAGATTTCTATCAAGTAAGAATGGATAAATTAATTACTGCCGAGGTTCCTTTAATTTTTGAAGGTGAATCTCCTGCAGTGGAAGTTGAAGATGGAGTTTTAATTAAAAATATAACAGAAGTAGACATAGAGGCCTTGCCGCTTGATCTTCCTCGCGAAATAAAGGTTGATATTTCAATGCTTAAAACTTTTGATGATTTAATTCGTATCAAAGATTTAAAAGTTTCTGAAAAGGTAAAGATTTTAGTTGAGCCGGACGAAGTTGTTGTCTCGATTATTCCTCCTCGCTCAGAAGAAGAATTGGCAGCCCTAGAAGAAAAAGTTGAAGAGAAGGTAGAAGAAGTAGGAAAAATAGGCGAAGAGGAGGAAGTCCCGGTGCCTGCTGAAGGCGAGATTGGCGAGGCCAAAGCCCCGACTTTTGACGAAAATCAGAGTGTCAAGAAAGAGGAGAAACAAAAATAATAATGTATATTTATAAACAATCTGAAAATAAAAAATTTTATTTGAGAAAAACTCGAAATAAACTGTTTTCGAGTTTTTTTTGTTGCTTGATTATTCTATTTTTACTGGCGATGTTTAATGTTGGTTTGTCGACGGAACATTTTTTTGCTAAAGCTGCGGAGGGTGAAGGTAAAAGGGCAGAGGAATTAAGGGCAGAATTGAGTGCACAGATTGAACAATTAACCAAAGAAATAGAAAAATATCGAGAAACGGTTAGAGAAATACAAGGTCAAACACAAAGTCTTCAAGGAGAAATTAATCTTTTAAATAATCAAATAGGGGTGTTTGAATTAGAAATCAGACGAATAGAATTAATAGTAAAAGGCATTGAATCAGAAATTGAGGAAGTGGAATTAAACATAAAAAAGCTAGAGCAGCAAACAGAAAACGAAAAAACTGTTTTGGCTGAACTTATTCGAGAAATTTACAAATGCGACCAAGTTTCAATTTTAGAGATTATTTTAGTTAAAGAAAACTTATCGGATTTTTTTTCGGAAATTCAGTCCTTGGAAAGTATTCAGCTGGGAATCCAAAAATCTTTGAATAAAATTAGAGTTTTGAAAGAAGATTTAAAATCCAAAAAAATAGAACTTGAAGAACAAAAAAATGAAATGATAACACTAAAGGCTATTCAGGAAACTCAACAATACTCTATAGAAAAAAATAAAAGAACTCGCAAAAAACTTTTAGACGAAACTAAGGGGCAGGAATATCTGTATCAGCGGCTAATTAAAAATAAGCAGGTTGATGTTAATAGCATTCGCAGCCAACTCTATATTTTACAGGGAAGTGGAGGTTCGTTAAAATTTGAGAATGCTTTGAATCTTGCTGAATTCGCCTCTTCTGTTACCGGAGTCAGACCAGCTTTTCTGTTAGCAGTTTTAAGTAAAGAATCTGGCTGGGGCGCAAACGTTGGCACTGGGACGTGGCGAGTTGATATGAATCCCAGCGACCATTCTGCTTATTTGTCTATTTGCGAAGAATTAGGTTTTAATCCCGATATGATGCCGGTTTCTAAAAAAGCTTGGTATGGATGGGGAGGAGCAATGGGACCGGCTCAGTTTATACCAAGAACCTGGCTGGGATATAAAAAAAGAATTACGGCGGTTACTGGCCATAATCCTCCAAATCCCTGGGACTTTGAAGATGCTTTTGTTGCTACTGCCCTCTACTTAAGTAATGCCGGAGCAACTTCTAAAACCTACAATGCCGAACACAAGGCTTATATGATATATTTAGCCGGCAGTAATTGGTGGAAGGATTATTTACAATTTATAGGCGATCAAGTTATGGTTTTAGCTGCTACTATTCAAGAACAGATTAATTTGATAAGATAACATTAGATGTATTTTTTATTAGTCATTTTAATTATCATTTCAGCTTTTTTCTCGGGAACAGAAACAGCGTTTTTTTCTTTAAGTGATATTAAGTTGAAAAAAATGATTTCTCACAAAGAAAAAAACGCTAAACTAATTGCTAAATTAAAATTAAATCCTCAAAGACTTTTACTTACTATTTTAATTGGCAATAATCTTGTTAATATTGCTGCTGCTTCCTTGGCTACGATTATTGCTGCTAATTTTTTTAAGTCAAATGTGGTTGCAATTACTACTGGAATAATGACCTTAGTTATACTTATTTTTGCCGAGATTACCCCAAAATCAATTAGCATTAAATACAATGAAAAAATTTCCTCTTTAATTTCTAAACCGTTATTTATAATAGAAAAAATTCTTTTACCAATAACTTGGGTTTTTGAGAGAGTTTATCCTGAAAGAGGATTAAGGGTTCCGGCAATAACCGAGGAAGAGCTTCAAATTATGACTTCGGTTGGCGTGCAAGAAGGGACGGTTGAAAAAGGAGAAGCGGAAATTATCAAAAAAGTTTTTCAGCTTAATGATATTATTGTTGAAGATATAATGACGCCTCGTTCAGAGATCTACGCCTTTGAAGAAAATAAAAAATTAGGAAAAGTAAAAAATAAAATTATTAATTCTCGCTTTTCTCGCATTCCAATTTATAAAAAAAATATTGACCACATAACCGGAATTTTGTATAAGGACGATGCTTTAATCTGTTTAGCTAAAAAAAATACAAATATTACTCTAAAAGAAATTGCCCAAGAAGCGATTTTTATACCAGAATCAATGTTTATTGATGAACTGATGAGAGGATTTCAAAAGAAGCATATTCATATGGCGGTAGTTGTTAATGAATACGGCGAAGTAACTGGAATTGCCACATTAGAAGATGTTATTGAAGAGCTTGTGGGAGAAATAGTTGACGAAACTGATATTTCCGAAGAATTAATAAAGAGAATAGATAAAAAGACAATCTTGGTTCATGGGACAACCGAAGTAAAACATATTAATAATTTTTTTAATATTTCTTTGGACCAAAGGTACACTACCATAAGCGGACTTATAGAGGATAAGTTAAATCAAATTCCTAAAATTGGCCAGGAACTTAAATTAAAGGATGTTTTATTAAGAATTGAGGATGCCGATAAAAAAACAGTGAAAAAAATAAAGATTATCAAGGAATAAACCCTGATAGTTATCAGGGTTTATTTATACTTTCTCAAAAGATAATTCCTTTTTTTGTAAAAGTGTTCAGCTTGATTTTGGATTTTTATTTCTGATTCTTTGGAATTTAGTTCCAAAGTTTTTTTAATAAAAGAAACGGTTCTGCCGAAATAAAGAGGACGAAGGGCTCTAATAATAATCGTTTTGGAGCTGCTTTTATCATAAGCATAAAGCATTTCATAAAGAATTTTAGCCCAGAGATCGGATCCAATATTTAAAATTTTCTTTTGAAAATACATTTTTTTCAATTCCTTATAAACAGCAGGTGAAAGATTTTCTTGAAGCGTTTCATAAAATAGTGAAAACTCATAAAGACTTTTCTGCTTCAAATCTTTATAGTCTATGGAAAGTCTTTGAGGTTGGACAGTTCTTTTGTTTTTATAGATGATTGACGGCGTAAAAATATTTGTCTTTTTTAGCCATTTTTCTTTATTTTGGTTTAACATGCGAAAGCAAGTATCGGCTACCTGTATAAACATTGGGCCTAATTTAGGAGCGCTAGGTTTATGAATTTTATTTTCTAAATCTACCTGGGCTAATTTGAATTTGCCGAAAATAGCATTAAGAGTAGCAAAAATATCAACTCCGTAATTTTTTACATTTTCAGTAGTCCAATTTTGTTTGAGCAGATAATCTGACAAATTTTTTGAAAGAGCGAAGTCGCCGCCTATAGGCTGACGAACATTAATTCCTAAAAGTCCGTAAATCAATGGATAACAGATATGATTAGTTATTGAACCGTCATATTCGTTGCGATTATATAAAGGCAGAACATAATCATAACCTTTTTCAATGGGCTTGCCGAGTTTTTTAACCCATTCGGGGGTAATGCTTTTTAAGTCAGCATCAACAACAATAATAATTTTTCCTTCTAATTCCGCTGTTTTTTTAAAAAGATTGTAAAAATTATTTCCTTTTCCTAAAATTCCTGGAAGTGTAGATATATAAATTTTAGGTATAGCTGTTTTTGTTTGAAAAAACGCCCTTTTTGTGTTGTCAGGCGAGTTATTATCAATATTAATAATTACGCTTTTTGAACGTGGAAAATATTTTTTTAAACCTAAATCAATCTGTTTAGCAACAAATCCAATATTATCCGCTTCGTTGTAAGAGGGAATTCCAACAACGATATCGGCCTTTTTAATTTTGAAAGAGTAAGGACGCATCATTGTTTAAAAGCCTTAATTATTGGTTTTAGATTTCCGCCTAGAATACTTTCAATATTGTGCCAGCTTTTTTTAATTCTATGGTCTGTTATTCTGTCTTGAGGGAAATTATATGTTCTGATTTTTTCACCTCTCTCTCCGGATCCTATTTGTTTTCTGCGGGCAGCTCCTTCTTTTTTTAATTCTTTTTCAAGCTGACGGGCGTAAAGCTTAGAGCGTAGAATTTGTAATGCCGTTTCTTTATTAGCTAATTGGGTTCTCTCTTGTTGACACGAGACCATTATTCCCGTAGGAAGATGAATAATTCTGACTGCCGATTCTCGCTTATTAACATATTGACCGCCCGGACCAGAAGCTCGGTAAACATCTACTCTTAAATTTTTGGGGTTTATTTTAACTTTTTCTTTTTCAATCTGAGGCAAAATTGCAACGGTAGCCGTAGAAGTATGAACTCGTCCGCTTTTTTCGGTTTCGGGAATGCGTTGAACTCTATGAACTCCGCTTTCTTGCTTTATTTTAGAATAAACATTACTGCCAGAAATTTTAAAAATAATTTCCTTATAACCTTTTAGACTTGTTCGATTTGAACTTAGAATAGAAACTTTCCATCCTTGCTTTTCGGCAAATCGAGTATACATTCTAAAAAGATCGGCAGCAAAAAGAGCCGCCTCTTCTCCGCCAGTGCCGGCCCTAATTTCTATTATAATATTTTTTATTTTTTGCTGGAAATCTGATTTCCTTCTTTCCTTTTCTATTTGTTCTTCCGTAAATATTTTTTCTTTTTGAAGTTTATTAATTTCTTCCTTGATTAATTTAATTAGTTCGGGGTCGCTCTCATTTTTCATTAATGCTTTGTTTTCTTCAATTTGTTTTTCAATTTTAGATAAATTTATTTGAAGTTGATCGGTGTCCATTTTCTTGTTTTGTTATTTCTTGTTTTTTGGCGTCTTAACAAGCGAAGATTTTTTGGCTAATCTTTTCTTAAATTTTTCTACTCTTCCCGCAGCATCAATAATCTTTTCTTTGCCCGTATAAAAAGGATGGCAAGCGCTACAAATTTCCACAGTCATTTCTGGTTTAGTGGATCCGGTTTTAATAATATTTCCGCAACTGCATCGAATTGTAGCTTTAGGATAATATTTGGGATGAATATTTTTTTTCATTTTTTTTGAGTTAATTTTCCAATTAATTTTATTATCTCGCTTCCAAAGAAAATTACTGTTATCCCGCTAAAAGTTACACTAAGCTGGTCGGGAATTTTAGGCACGAAATCAAGTATGTAAAGAGTGTAAGTAAAAAAGGTGTAAGCCCAAAAGAAATAAACAAAGAGTTCGCCTTTTCTGATTTTGTATCTTCCATCTCGCCATTTTAAAACCCTATTATGGATAGCGTAAGTAGCAAGTATTAAAAGGTAAACCATCGTCATTTCAAAAAGTACCGGCTGATAACCAAACATTTCTAATGTTAACCAAATAATTTGAAAAATAGAAGCTATCAACGCAGCCAAAAACAAAGTTTTGTTTTTAAAAACATTTTTTTCGTTTTTTGAATCAGTTTTGGCAAATTTCATATTTTTCATTTATTTCTCTTATTGATAATAACATCATTCTTGCTTAAAAGCAATGCTTGTGTTATCCTTGGAAATATAGTACAATTTTTATTAGTTATATTTATATGATTCAAGAGAAATCGAAAGAAAAATTTAATAAAAAAGAAGAAAATCTTATTAAAAAGATGATTGAGGCCGGAATTCATTTTGGTCATAGCAAATCCAGAAAAAACCCCCGAATGGACCCTTATATTTATACTTTGAAAAATAATGTTAGTATAATTGATTTAATGTCTTCGATGAAAAAATTAAACGAAGCGCTGGATTTTATTAAGGAAGTAGTGAAAAAGGAGGGCTCTATTCTTTTTGTGGGGACAGAACCTCAGGCGAAAAAAGTAACTAAAGAAACAGCTGAAGAATGCGCCATGCCTTACGTTGTTGAAAGATGGCTGGGCGGAACTTTAACCAATTTCCAAATCACTCATAAAAGAGTTGAGCATTTACTTGAATTAGAAAATAAAAAGAAAGTCGGGGAATTGAAGAAATATACGAAAAGAGAACAAATGCTTTTTGATGAAGAAATAGAAAAATTGAATAAAAAATTTGGCGGCATAAAAAAACTTGATAAATTACCCGACGCAGTTTTTGTTTTAAGCGCAAGGGGCGACTTAGCTGCAGTCAAAGAAGCTAAACGAAAAAAAATTTCAGTGATAGGGTTAGTAGATACAGACAGCGATCCAACCTTGATTGATTATTTTATTCCCTCTAACGATGACGCTATTTCGGCTTTAAAATTCATGCTGGGGCAGGTTAAAGATGTTATAACAAAAGCCAAAAGTCAAAAGCCGAAAGTTAAATTATGATAAAAGCCAATCAGGTAAAACAACTTAGAGAAAAAACAGGCGCTTCAATGATGGAATGCAAAAAAGCTTTAGAAGAAGGCGACGGAGACGAGGCAAAAGCTTTAAATATTTTGCGCGTGAAAGGAAAAAACATTGCTTTGAAAAAATCAAAAAGGGAAGCGAAGCAGGGGATTATTGAGTCTTATCTTCATGGCAATGGGAAAATGGGCGTTCTTTTAGAGCTTAATTGTGAAACTGACTTTGTTGCAAGCAACAAGGAGTTTAAAGAATTGGCTCACGACTTAGCTATGCATGCTGCAGGCATGAATCCTCAATATCTTAAACCAAAAGATATTCCCAAGAAAGTAATTCAAGCAGAAAAAGAGATTTATAAAAAACAATTTTCTGATTCGGGCAAACCTCAAAAAATTGTTGATAAAATTATAGAAGGAAAAATTAAGAAATATGGCGAGGAGATTTCTTTTTTAACTCAACCCTTTGTTAAAAATCCCGATATTACAATAAAGGATTTAATTGAAGAAAAAATAACTAAATTAGGCGAGAATATTAAAATAGGAAGATTTATTAGATACGAACTATGATAATAATTATTTCAAAGATTATTTTTATAGCCAGCGCTTTAGGTATTCTGTTTATTATTTTTCGCAAAATACCGACTCTTTCTCAATTATCCGAAGAACCTTTGGCTAAAAGATTTTCTTTTAAAGAAACTTTTGCTCAAGTTAGGGTTGTTAAAGAAAATATTGTTTTAAGTAATTTCTTCCAAAATACTATTTTAAGAAACTTAGAAAAAACTTTGCGAAAATTTAAAATTTTAGCTTTGAAAATTGATAATATTTCAGATAAATTTCTTAGAAAGTTGAAAGGGAATCATAAAAAATAGGCCCATGTAGCTTGCCAGTGTAGCTCAAGGGTAGAGCAAGGGTTTTGTAAACCCTAGGTTGTGGGTTCGAGTCCTACCACTGGCTTTCATTTAAATCAATTTATAACAATAATACTTGAGGGTGCGTCGGATAGCGGCTATTCCACCTCTCTGTAAAAGAGGCGCCTTCGGGCTTCGGAGGTTCGAGTCCTCCCGCACCCACTTTTCGCCGATGTAGCTCAGTGGTAGAGCACCTCCATGGTAAGGAGTAGGTCGTGAGTTCGAATCTCACCGTCGGCTCTTTATAAAAAACACCTTTTTACTATTTTTATTATTTTGTTATGAAAAAAGAATTTATCGTAAAATTAGTTTGTGATAAGTGCAAGCATATTAATTATTATACTCGGCGAAATAGAAAAACAGTCGAGAAAAAATTAGAATTAAAAAAATTCTGCAAATGGTGCCGGAAGCATACGCTGCATAAAGAGGGGAAGAAGTGATATGGGTCCGTAGCTCAATTGGCTAGAGCGTTGGTCTCCAAAACCAAAGGTTCCAGGTTCGAGTCCTGGCGGACCTGCTACTTGAAATTAAGGACATTGAATGTCCTTAATTTCAAGTAGCAGCCAAAACAGGCATCTCTAACCCCAGATTTCGAGTTAAATAAAGAAGAGCAGAAAAACATCGCAAATGTCAAGTCTGTTTTTTTATTCTAGATATGTTATTATTTATAGAGTTATGAAAAGAAAATATATTATTCTGCTAATTATAATAGTTTTTCTTATTTTAATTTCATCTAGCATGGTGAGGCTGATTACGGATTGGTTTTGGTTTGAGGAAATTGGTTTTGAGAATATTTTTACTACAATTTTAGGAACTAAAATTATATTAGGCCTTATAGCAGGGCTTATTACTTTTGGTTTAATCTATCTAAATTCAAGAATTGCTTCATATTTTACCCAGGGGCGGCCAATTTCGATTCAAGTTGATGGAAAAGGAACTAATCTTGACATTGGAAAGCATCTTAATAAACTTACACTTTATCTGTCTCTATTTCTTGGATTTTTTACTGGATTGGCTATGGTTAGTTATTGGGAGGTTATACTTAAGTATTTAAATGCTACCCCTTTTAATATTGCAGATCCTATTTTTTCTCGGGATATTTCTTTTTATTTTTTTACTTTACCTTTCCTAAAGGCCTTAGTTGGATTTTTTCTTTGGATTATTGTTATTTCATTGGCAAGTTCAGCTTTAATTTATTTTAGCCGGGGAGCATTTTCTTTATTTAGCAAGAAAACTTCTATGCTGCAATATTCTTCTGAAGGCAAGCCAGTGAGATATAAAATTGAGGAGAAGCCCAGAATTCATCTTTTAGCAATTCTTTTTCCTCTTTTTTTAATTCTGGCTGCACAGACCTATTTTATTAAGATTCCCAATTTAGTTTACTCTCACACAGGTTCTTTTATGGGAG
>CAZYRO010000014.1:0-10546 GCA_964649435.1 uncultured Candidatus Saccharibacteria bacterium
CTTTTGGGCCCCCAACAGCAAATCGGCCAGTAGCATTAATGTAATATTTAGTATTCTTATCTAAAAGCTTTTTAGGAATAACTTTTTGAATTACTTTGCGCTTGATATCATCTCTTATTTTTTTCATAGAAACACTGGGGCTATGTTGGGCAGCAATAACTATATTTTCAAGTCGAGCTGGTTTTCCATTATGGTATTCAACAGTAACCTGCGATTTTCCATCAGGTCTCAAGTAAGACAGAATTTTTTTCTTTCTAACTTCGGCTAATCTTTTAACCAATTTATGAGCTAAAACAATTGGCAGAGGCATATATTGGGGAGTTTCGCGAGTAGCATAACCATACATTAATCCTTGATCACCAGCTCCTAAAGTTTTCAAATCTTCTTTTTTATAATGACTAACGCCTCGAGCAATATCTTTTGACTGTTCTTGAATGGCAGTCAATACTCCGCAGGTTGCATAATCAAAACCATAATTAGCGTCGGTATAGCCAATATCTTTAACTACTTTTCTAGCAATTTTGGGAACATCAATATAGGAGTCCGTGGTCATTTCTCCAGCAATTATTAGTATGCCATTAGTAGTCAGAGTTTCAATCGCTACCCGGCCTTGAGGATCTTTTTCTAAAACAGCATCCAAAATAGCGTCAGAAATCTGATCCGCCATCTTGTCGGGATGACCCTCGGTTACTGATTCAGATGTAAGAAAGTGACGTTTCATATGTTTATATGCTAATACGAACTACAAAATTAAGCAAGTGGGAATAATATAAAAAATAGCCGGGAATTGAATTCTCGGCTATTAACATATTGTATTAGCGTATAGCTTTTTCTTGCCAGTAAGACAAAAATAAACGCGCTTAAGTCTACATTTTTCTTCTATTCTATAAATCCTCATCTCCTCCACCAGTAGATAAGGCATGCTTTTAGAGTCTTTTCCCTCTTCTTTTAACTCCTGCTGACTTGGCTCTCTCAATAAAGCAGCCCATTCACAAATAATTTCCTTAGTTTTCTTTGGAAATCTGATGTAAGAAGGTTTCTTTCGCCCAAAAACAGCGATATTAACATCTTTTAAGTCAGAACAAGTGCCAACGCCCTCGCTTATACCAAGCAAATAGATTCTTTGAAATTTAATTTCACCGTCTTTTTTTCTTTGAAGATAGTATTGGGCTTCTTTGTCTTCTTCAGAGATTATAAACGGAACCATATTCTCTGATTTTAACGCTTCTACTGCCCGTCTCTGCGGCGTATGTACATTACTCATTCTTGCCTCCTTTCATTTTATTCTCCTTTGCCAAAGAACTTAAGATTTTAGTATAACAAATATAATTATTTGCGTCAAGTTTTTGAGACGAATTTGTTGTTTTTTATATGAAATCGCCAGGGTCTTTCTGCCCACTCTTGAGCATAATCAATGCCAACTCTTTTACTGGCAATAATTTGATTGGGTTTAATCCGTTCTCCACGATCCTCCAACCAAACTCTATTGCTTTTTACTAAATCTTCTCCATAAAAAGATTTATTAAATCTCATCCATCTACACAATTTCCCCGGTCCATTCGCAATATTAGGGTCTAGTGTATGGGATTTAGGATATAGAGGTTCTAAGGCGCGAATTAAAACACATTCGGGCAATCCCTCTTTGCCGGTAGATATATTTAATTGCCAATACATTCCGTAAACCAGATAAATATAAATATGGCCGCCGATTAAATATTCAGCTTTATTTCGTTCAGTCATTTTTCCGCCAAAAGCATGGGATGCCTTATCTTCTGGCCCAATATAGGCCTCAGTCTCAACAATTTTGCCGATTAATTTTTTATTTCCAATTTTATGAACCAAATATTTCCCAAGCATCTGCTTGGCCGCTCGCAGGGTGGGTTGAATATAAAATTCTCTTAGTAGTCTTTTGCTCATGGTCTGGTGGCAACTATTAAGATATTAGTTTTTTTATTATTTCTTTTTAAATATTTTAATTCTTCAACCTTAAATCCAGCTTTTTGAAAAAGTTTTTTTAGTTCTCTTTTGGTGAAGGCATGATAATAACGCTGAACTTTGAGTTTTTTTGAAGATAGCAGAATGTCTTTAAAATCTAACTTACTCATACCAAAGAGCTTGCGAAAAAAGAATTTAAGTAGTAGTTTTAAATATTGCGGTTGATAAAGATACCAGCATGTCATTACAAGCTTTCCGTTTTTTTTCAAGGTTTGTTTTATTTCTTTGAGAATTTTTAGTTTAAGGTGTTTCGAGGGAATATGATGAAAAAAGGCAATGGCCCAGATTGAATCAAAAAAACTATCAGGCAAAGGCAAGTTAAAAGCGTCAGCTACCATAAAATGGTTACCGTATTTTTCCCTGGCTTTTTTAATAAACTTTTCTGAAAAGTCTACTCCGATATATTCAACCTTTTTATTCTTGAATAGTTCAAAAAGTCGGCCGTTGCCGCAGCCTAAATCAAGAATTTTTTCTTTATCTTTTATATGTTTTTTGAGTTCTTCAAGTTCCGGCCAAAGTTCTTTACGGCTTCCAGAAAAAGAATCGACATTTTTATCGAAATAATCTTTTGTTTTCTCGATTAAATATTTCGCGTATTTTGCATTCATAGATTATAAATATTGTTATTTATATAGTTTCAGTATTGCTTTTTTGCTCATTCTCGTCCCGCCAGCACGGGACTCCGAGGTTTCGGCTGTTTTGCCCATCGCTTCGCTCAGGGACCATGCTAAAATAGCCTCAAAAACCGCGAAAAAACAATACTGAAACTATAGTTATTATTCGCATAGAAGAAACATATTTCATCCCGAACGACTTAGCGAGCGATTGGAACAAATAAGCGAAGTGAACGAGAAGGGAAGCCGGAACTAGAGCTCCGAGTGTAGCGAGGAGATCGTTTCCGGAGGGCTCCCCGAAGTGAACGAGTTTATTTGACCATGAGTGAGCGTTTAGTGAGGGGTGAAGATATGTTTCGAATCTATGGATGATAAAAACCGCGAAAAAGCAATACTGAAACTTTAGTTGTAATTTTTATTGTGACTTCAAATTACGAAAATCAAATAATTAAAAAATTAATTCAGAAAAAGGTTAAAACTACTGAAAAATTTTTTGTTATACAAAGAAAATCATCAAAAGAATTCAAGAAACCTTTTCCAACTAATATAGAACTACTAAAAGCATACCGCAATTTAGTCGAGACTGACAAGATTAAACCAAGCCCAGTTTTAGAAAATCTATTAAAAACCCGAAAAGTCCGCACTCTTTCTGGAATTGCCTCAATTACAGTTATTACTTCACCCCGCCCCCAATGGGCGGGAGGGCAAGCCCTTTCTTGTCCCGGCAAATGCCTTTATTGTCCCAATGAAGTTAATATGCCAAAAAGTTATTTAGCCAATGAGCCGGCCTGCATGAGAGCAGTTTTAACTAAATTTGACCCTTACAAACAAGTCGAGGCCCGCCTAAATTCACTTCAACTCACCGGACACTCAACCGACAAAATTGAATTAATTGTTTTAGGCGGAACTTGGTCTGCCTATCCCAAAAAATATCAAACTTGGTTTATCAAGCAGTGTTTTGCTGCGCTCAACACAAGAAACAGGAATTTAACACTTAAAAAATTACAAAAAATTAACGAAACTGCCGAACATAGATGTGTGGGATTAACATTAGAAACGCGTCCGGATTGTATTACAGTAGAAGAAATTAGAAGAATAAGAAACTTGGGCTGCACCCGGGTTGAGCTGGGGATTCAAAGTATTTATGATGATATTTTAAAATATAACAAACGAGGACATAATGTAAATACAATTATAAACGCAACTAAATTACTGAAAAATGCCGGATTGAAAATTACCTATCATGTGATGCTAAATTTGCCCGGCTCTACTATTAAAAAAGATGAAAAAATGTTTGAAGAACTATTTTCCAATCCTAATTTCCAACCCGATCAATTAAAAATTTATCCTTGCGTAGTTTTAAAAACTGCCCCTTTATATAAGCTTTGGAAGCAAAAAAAATATAAACCTTATTCTGAAAAACAATTAGTTAATCTGCTTATTAAAATAAAGAAAAAGATTCCGTATTGTGTCCGGATTATCAGAGTTATTCGCGACATTCCTTCGCAAAGCATTATTGCTGGTAATAAAATCACTAATCTCCGACAGATTATTAGAGATAGAGCTGGCAATATTTGTAAATGTATTCGTTGTCGTGAACCTCGAGAAAGAATTGCTAAGAAATTAAAATTATTCAGGCAAGATTATTTTGCCTCTGGTGGAAAAGAAATATTCTTAAGCTGTGAAGACCCACAAAGAAAAAATATTTACGCTTTTTTGCGATTACGTTTAACTAGTAATTGGACATTGCCGGTTTTAAAAAATTCTGCCATAATCCGAGAACTCCACACTTATGGTAGTGTAGCAACATTATCTCAAATCTCAAAAATCAAATCTCAAAACTTGATACAACATAAAGGGCTGGGTAAGAAGCTAATGGTAATAGCAGAAAAAATTGTTAAAAAAGAAACAAATCTAAAAAAAATAGCCGTTATTTCCGGCATTGGAGTTAGAGATTATTATCGAAAGCTTGGATATAAATTAAAAGATGAATACATGATAAAGAAAATCAAGTAAAGTTTTTTATCATTTTGAGAAAAATTCTAAGGAATCAATTACTGCGTCTAAAAAATACTTCATATCTTTTTCTAAATTCCCACCTAAAATCATTTCATCAAACAATGTTTTCAAAACCCCGCTATTGGTCGCCAAAACCGTTTTCTCTAAATCAGCAGTTGTACTTCCCACTCCTTCCTTTTGTTTAAACTGCTCAAACTTTTCCAAAACCAAAGCATAAGAATGAATTCTTTCTAATTTTTCCCGCGGTCCGATATCGGCAAATTCCTTTTTTAAATTACTAACCTTTACTGCCAAATAAATAACTAAAGCAAACTCAATAACTAACAGAACAACTAAACAAATAGCTACTATTTTTATATTAGAAAACATCTTTTTGATTTTCTTAAACATATTACTTTTTTATACCTAGTTTCTGGAGAATACTTTTATGACGTTCTTTAGAGAAAATGAAGATATAAAGAATCTCCAGAATTGCCAGAGTATTAACTAAAAATAGAACAATAAACCAAATCTTATGTTCTTTTCTAGCTGCTTTCCATAAAGCCACTCCTTTCCAGGGCAAAGTCCATAAAATAGCCAAATATGTAAATATTAATAAATTATAATTATCCATACACCCTTAGTTTACCAAAGTATTAATATTAAGTCCAATGTTTCATAAAATTACAAGATCAACTACGATTGACTCACCAATAAAAACAAGTTATCATTAAAGTGAAACTATAATAATTATTAGGAGCAAAACAATGAAAGAGATATTAGAAAAAGAAATATTAGAAAAAAAAGTACCAGAAAGCGAACTAGAGATAACACCCATCCGATGCTCTAAGCCAGGCGGACAAAATGTTAATAAAGGTATGATGGGAAGAGAAATTCGTTGGAACTCCCAAAAATCAGAAACATTTACTGATGAAGAAAAAAAGCGAATTTGCGAAAAAGTTAAGCTTACTCAGAAAGGCGAGATTGTCATATCAGCAACAAGATTTAAATCTGCAGAACAAAACAGAAAAGATGGAATTGAACGCCTTAACAAAAAAATTGATAAAGCCCTAAAAGAGGAAAAAGAACGAATTCCAATTAAAAAAAGGATGTCTGTTAAAAAAAGAGAGAAAGAGCAGAGAAAACGACATTCAAAGAAGAAAGAAGATCGGCAACAAAATCGGACCAAGTACTATTAAAGCTCTCGCTTTAAATCAAAACGAGAGCTTTTTCTAAATTATCTTATTTAATTCCTCTAAAATATCCTGTGGAATAGGAATTTCTTTACCAACAGGACTTATCCCAGGATACCTCCAGGCACTAATTACTTTAATGCGCTGAGGTTTGTGAGCATGGGACTGATACATTACCCAAATTTCTGTAGGATGTTTCTTGGTACCAGTTCGCTGCATTACTGCCAAAGTTTGCAAAGCAATGCCCTCTTCTTTTCTATCCGCATTTCGTAAAACTCTTTTTATGCGATTTTCTGAAAGATTGTAAAATCGCATTTTCTTAATAACGTGTTTTGTCCAGCTTAATTTATCGGTATTTTGGGGTTTTCTTAATCTCATAGCTTTATTCTAACACTTTTTCTCTTTCTTTAGAATCAGGAAACGACCCTTTATGGGCCGCTTCCTGATAAATTTATATTAAGTTTTCCCAAATTTTATATCAATCTATCTCATAAGTCAAGATAACATTAACAATAATCTCACTTTCGCCGACTTGAATTTGAGGAGTTTCACCGCCACCCATTCCTTTCGCAAGTTCTAAGTCGCGATAGATTGGAGGCACACTACCGGTTTCGTTATACCCGCTAATTTTAATTAATTTCACTCCGAGCTGAGAGGCAAGTTTTTTAGCTTTCTTTTTAGCGTCTTCAATGGCTAATTTTCGCGCCTCTTCTTTAAACTCTTCATCTTTGTCTACTCGAAAGTACAAAGAACCAATTTGATTAACGCCTAAGCCGGCCGCTCCCTCCAAAATTTTACCGACTTTATCTAAATCTTTTATTTTTACTTCTAAAGTTTGGGTTAAACGATAACCAATAATTTTAGGTGTTTTTTCTTCATAATTATAACTAGGATAAAGATTATAATTAGTGGTTTTAATATCTTTTTCTTCAATTCCCGAATCTTTAAGAAATTTAATAACTTGATTAGTTTTTTTAGTATTTTCTTTCTGAACATCAGCTACTTTTTTATCTTCGCTAACCACCGAAAGATTAACTAAAACAATATCCGGTTTGGTATAAACCTTTCCTTCGCCGGCAACACTTATAGTATTTTCATACTGAAGACCAGCGCCAATATAACGATAAGCTTTAAGCTTACTGGCAATTTCCACGCCATAAGAGATTACAAGAGCAGCAGGTAAAAGAATAGCTATTAAACCAATGATGCTTAAAATAAGAGTTTTATATTTTTTATAAAGATTGAAATAATTTTTAAGTTTTTTCATATTGTCTATTTTAGTTTAACATCCTTAATTAGTACTTGACAAGCTTTAAAAAAGGAATATGATTAATAGTGCCCGGTCTTAAAAGGTTGTACTTCGGTATAACTTTCCTGGAAGTTTATTCTGAAAGGATAGAGGCCGGGCTTTTTTTATTTGAGGAGATAAACTTTTTTCATTACATCTCCTTGTTCAGTGCTGCGGACAATATCCATTCCTTCATAAACCTTGCCAAAAACAGTATGGCGGCCATTAAGCTGAGATTGGGATTTGGTAGTAACTATAAAAAACTGACTGCCATTAGTGTTTGGCCCGGAATTAGCCATGGAAATTACTCCAGGCTCATGAGGAATAGATTTCAAGTCGGTTCTATATTTATATCCAAGTTGTTCTAATTTTTTTGTTTCTTCAATAGTTAAATTCAAAGATATAGGATTAATTTCATCTTCAAAGGTATAACCGAGCCCACCAGTTCCATCGTTTGAAGGATTGTCATCCTTACTTAAGGGATCTCCACCCTGGATAACAAAATCAGGAACTACTCGATGAAAAGTTGTTCCGTTATAAAATTCTTCTTCAATAAGCTTAGTAAAATTATCAACCGTTTTTGGAGCAACTTTACGATAAAGTTCCAACTTAATATCTCCTTTTTCAGTTTCAATTACTATACGTTTAATGTCTTTTCCTTTTAAGTAATTAATAAAAAAGATTGCAGCAATGATTACGACAATTAATAAAACCACGATAAGTAAACAAACAATTATTTGTTTTTTTCTCTTTCTTTTTTTCATTTCTTCCTGTTCTTGTTTTTTGATTTTCCTTATTTTTTTTAATTTTTGAGCTTTCCCCATGTTTTTAAATTCTATCATTATTAATAAACTAAAGGCAAGAAAAAATTGACACAAATTTCAAAATATGCTAAAATTAGATTAAAGTTAGAAAAATTAAAAAAGAAGGAGAAAAAGAATGAAAAGAAAAAGATGGTACTATATAAGAGGACCTGTTCCCGGACAAATTTTTATTCCAAGATTACTTGAAGAATATGAACGAGCTTATACCTCAAGGCAAATGCAATTTCTTTTCTTTAAAAAATTAAAAATGAGATTTCCGTTCTCTCGTATTTATCGAGAAGAATACATTATTATCCCGATTCAATCTCCAATTAAAAAACAATTTGAGCTTGAATTTAAATAAAGCCCTACGGGGCTTTTTTCTTCAAATAAAGCCCTACGGGGCTTTTTTTATTAAATTAACAGTGAAATTAAATATCCTAAAATAGAAAAAAGCGCTAAGGGCGGAAGAGCAGGCATTGGTTTATTTTTTAACTTAACAAAAATTAAATTCATTACTAAAAGTCCTAAAAGAGCAAAGATTAAAATTATAAGCCCGCGCCAAATATCTTGTTTGGCCACCGAGGCAATCAAAAGCAAAGGAAGGGCTAAATCACCTCCGCCTAAAATCATAAATTGCTTTGTTTCCTTGGGCTTTAAATTTTTTCTAACAGGAATTTTACTTTGTTCAACAACAGCCATTGAAGATTTAATATCCGAAAGCTTTTTCGGAATAATTATTCCCAAGACAACTCTTTTTTTAATCATCTCTTTAGCCATTTTAACCATATGCTTGGTTTTATAGACAGCAATTACATCATAAATAGACAGAAATATTAATAGAATTATTGCATCGCGAGGAAGAAAAGACAATCCCAACATTCCGCCAACTCCGGCTAATCCAAAAATTACAACTATATTATGAAGCAAAACATTTGGCCGCATAAAACGAAGCGCAATTAAACCGACAGCTAAAATCATTGCTCCGGGCTCTTTTATAAAAGTGCTAAAAAATATATCTAATCCTGAAAAGATCGCTAAAATAAAAAAGATTTGCAACAAAATACCGCTTCCTTTCTTAGAAATCTTCAAAAATAGCAAAATCGCTAAAGTAATAATTAAAAAATAAATTAAAAAATTTAAAAAGGAAATTGGTTGAAGTTCTATTTCTGAAACTTCCAATATTTTTGAAGCTCGAATTACAACAAAAATTCCCAAAATTTGGGTTAATGTGAATAAAATACTTTCCTTCCAAAATATATCAAAATTTTTAAATTTCATATTATTTTTTAAAAAAACAGCGACTTAATGCTGTTTTTTTAATTTCATTTTTTATCAACTAAATCTTCATATTTAAAGTATTCCTGCAATAATTCTTAGTTTCTTCAATCTCGGCTTCAATTTTTTTAAATTCTTCATTTTCTTTTTTTATGGCACTATCATATTGAGCTTGCATTTTTTGAATTATCAAGCCGGATTTTTTTGATTCTTCAAGGGGCTGATTTTCTACGGATTTATTTAAAGAATTATAAAATTTCTCTATGTATTCTTTATGTTTTTTAATTCTCTCACGATTCTCCCATGCTTTTTCTTGAAGTTCTTGAAGTTTTTTCAATGCTTCGGGCTGATAACTTCCTTCCGGCTTTTTTGATTGTTGTTCAAAAAATTCTGATTTTGATTTTAACATACTATATTTTTACAAAATAATTATCTTCTAACTCAACAGTAGTTAAGCATACAAATAAAATAAAGTCAATATTCTCCTGCTGTTTCATAAAAAGTTTTAGTATTTAAATTTTCAATAAACTCATTAAGCTTATACGTGCCCTTAAAAAGCACAATCAAAAAAATAGCAACAACGATTAGAAGAACCGCTAGACTTACTTTAGTTTCCAATTGGATAAGCAAAACATTACGCATTTTTATAAAGTTGATCAATTAATTTTTTTTGTTCTTTTATGTCAAAAACTTCTCGTTTAATCCGAGCTTTTTCTTTGCGAATATATTTTCGCATACTCTTTGGTAATTTTTTCTTCACAAATTATTTAGAAATTAGACCTGCCTGCCGGCAGGCAGGAATTAGAAATTTTCTGGTTATTCACCTTTAATAACAGCTATTGGTATTAAACGGGCAACTTTTTTGGAAAGCCCGGCTTGATGAACAACCTCAACTACATCATCAATATTTTTATAAGCCATTGGCGCTTCTTCGGCAATTCCTTTCATACTCCTACATTTTATCATAATTCCTTTTTCTTTCAAATCACTAACTACTTTTTGTCCAGAAACCGCTCTCATTGCCGCATGGCGAGACATCATCCTCCCAGCGCCGTGGCAAACCGTATACCAGGCTTCTTTTGATTTTTCTGCTCCAACCATAACGTAAGAAGGTGTTCCCATTGAACCCGGAACTATTACTGGCTGTCCAACATCTTTATACTTTTTAGGAATTTCGGGATGATTCGGTGGAAAAGCTCTAGTAGCTCCTTTTCTATGAACAACTAATTTCATTTTTTGACCATCAACTTCGTGTTCTTCAATTTTGGCAATATTATGAGCAACGTCGTATAGCAATTTCAAACCCGTTTTCTCGCCCAATATTTTTTTCCAAGCTTTTCCAATATAATAACTTATCATATGTCTGTTGACCAAGCA
>CAZYRO010000015.1:0-10450 GCA_964649435.1 uncultured Candidatus Saccharibacteria bacterium
ACGAGGATATTGATTCAGATCTACACGATCTTCGCTGGGATTAATTTCACAAATCTTAATAGAGATAAATTCAATGTTTAACAAGCCCATTTCACAATTAAAAGAAGAAGACCTCCAAGCTCTTATTGACAACAAAGAAAGAGAGAGTTCGATTTTAGAGTATAAGCAAGAAATTTCTGGCACGGATCACGAGAAGAAAGAAATTTCTAAAGACATCTCAGCAATAGCCAACACGGAAGGCGGTTATTTAGTTATAGGTGTTCAGGAAACCGATGGTCAGGCGAGTGCCATTATCGGAACACCTAAAACCATTGGAAGACAACCCATTGAGGCATGGATTGAAAATGTCCTTATTACGAATGTTAGACCAAAAATAGCGATTACGCCTAAAGTAATTGCCTTATCTTCTGTTCCAGGTCGCGTCCTTGTGATAATATACATTCCACAAAGCCCCCGGCGTCCCCATATGGTTATCACGGATGGCCGCAATACCTATTATGTACGCCATAATTATCAAGCAACCTATGCTGATGAGCACGAGGTGAGATCAATGTTTTTAGAAAGCAAGAGCTTAGGCGATGAAATGAAAACTTTCTTGGAGTCTCGTCATCTTAACGACCCATTAGACAGCAAATTTGCTATTACACCTTTATCTAAACAATTATCAAAATCATTGAGAGAGCTCCGCGAGCTGCCAGAAAATTTTAATGGCAACCCCTTTGTTTTATTTGCTGCTTGTCCTCGTTATTTAGAGGAACGGATAGACATTGCTTCTTCTGATTTTCGGGCATGGTTAGATACAAATGATCGGCTTAATCTTTTTGGGCTTAACATTGAATTTTTGGACTATGACAAAACTGTTTCTGCGGATAGCATTCGTTCTGTAAAGGAAATCCAATTAGAAGAAGAGAAAAAAAAGTTGATCGATAGATATGTAGAAGTATTCCGTAATGGCTATTTAGAAAACGGGTTGAGCTCTGAATTAATGTGGTCCCGCGATAAGATTGGTTTGATGTTTCAGGTCGGGTGGTTCACGGCTGCATTTTGGCAATTTATGAAGTTTGCCCGCAATTTATACGAACATATAGGGTACCTTGATGAGATTAACTTAATAGTGGCTTTGGTTGACGTAGAAAATGTAACACTTCACGGTTTTGGAAAAAAGAATGAAAAAATAAAATGGTCTCAACCCTATAATTTTCGTTCTCCCTTTGAAAAAATGCCAACTTGTAGGCAAAAAAATGTCAGAATAGAAAGAAACATAATTACTTCTGAACTTAACGATGAATATATAGAAAAAGTAGTTAAGGATATATCCAAAAGAGTATCCAATGCTTTTGGTGAAAGCATAGCAAAATGCTTTGACGATTCTGGTAATTTTGATCGAGATGGACTGCGAGGTTTCCGGAATATTCATTAATTATATTCCATGCCCTCTAAAAACTACGAACCCAGACAAATCTCAACTTTTCAAATGACACTCGACTAAAATAGGTATTAGATGTAAAAAACGGAACCACAACAAGGGATAAACGGAAAGTAAGACAATAAATAATGGCGGGGATGCGACTCGCGCCGTTGAATCCCTTTTGCCTCACCAAATACTACGTTTTATCGATAGATCCAATTGCCAACAAAACAATAGTTTATTTTATGAGTATGAGAAAAAAAGATTATATTTTCCTTGAGGCGAGCGATTCTTGCGCCCTTTGCTCTATCAAAGGAGCGGATAATCTTACTATTCATCACATAGATAAAGATGAAAAAAATAATGAGTATGATAACCTAATACTCCTTTGTCATAATTGCCACTGTCGACACCATCAGAATAAGGGTATAAGTAAGAAATTAATCGTAGAAACTAAACGAAAACTTATATTAAAAACATTAACGCATTTTGGCGTTAATGCCTTAAAAATCGCTTACAGAAACAAAGTCGGAGTAGCCGCGACCCGTTTTCTTCTTTCACATTTAATTGATCTCGGTTTATTGAAATTCAAAGAAGAGTTATCTTCGGAGGCGTATGATGGTGAAATTGTTAGTACCGAGGCATTATTTGAAATTACTGAAAAAGGAAAAAGATATTATAAAAAATGGCTCAATAAATCCTGACCCGGGTACCTCAAAATCATGGGTGGCAAAATTGCCCAAAACACCTTAAAATTAGAAATACTTAACCCAAGTGTCCCTAATGATATAAGGCGAAATTCCATACAAAACAAGATAAATGGGGGCCCGAAAGAGCATAGAGCTAAAAACAGGGCAAAATCCGAAGAATCCGAAACAGAACGATGTTGTTAAGGCGCAGAAAAGGGCATTAGAGCGAAAAATCGCAACCCAGACAAACGTAAACCAAAAAGAGGATAAAAGATACGTAACTACCAAAAAGAGACCTTTAATCAATAAATTCAAAAAAGTTACCAACACAACACGCGTAACGGCGTGGATTTTTTTATATGGATATGGCATAATAAACTTAACAACTAAATAAGCAGACGACCTAACCCTTCGGGATAAATTCGGAAGGTATGGTCGAAAGTCGCATCGAGTACAAAGACCCCATCATCAGGGTCGCTCGATGCGCCATATAGGGAAACCTGTATGTGAGCCGCAAGGCTCTACCTGGTGGTGGGTTTTTTGTATATTAGAACCGGCCCAGGAGATAAAGGTCGATGGTAATAAATAATCTTAAAAAATAAAAAATCATGAGTGAAGAAAAACCTAAAAAGAAATTTTATAAGCGATGGTGGTTTTGGGCGCTGGCGGTTCTGGTAGTAATAATCATTCTGGCTGCAAACGGTGATTCAACGCCTCGCAAAGTTGGAGAAACCGGCGAGCAACAAAAAGGATCATCTCAACAAAAAGTTTTTAAGGTAGGTGATAAAATCGAGTTAGGAAGCTCCATAGTGACAGTAAACAAAGTTGAGCATTCTCAAGGCGGTCAATTTTCCAAGCCAGTAGAAGGCAACGAGTGGATTAATCTCAATATCACCATTGAAAACACGGGCAGCTCGCAACAATACATAACTACGCTGGGACAAATGTTCGTGCGAGACGACGAGAACAATAGTTACCAAATCGCAGTAACCAACAAAATTTTGGAAAACCCAAGCTTCGGCTTAGATGGGACAATAATAGCCAAAAGTAAAAGGACAGGATGGGTTGGATTTGAAATCAGAAAAGCAGCGAAAGGACTACAATTCCAATACAACGGCAGTATGTTCGGCGGTGGAACAATACTTGTTGATCTTGACCGATAAAATAAGGATAGCGAATCATAATCACAAACAAAAACCGTTATTTTAATGGCGGTTTTTGATTTTTCTGGCTATAATTTAAGTGTCTAAATTATAATTACTCTTAATTATGAAAAGGAAAGATTTCAATAAAAGCTCAATAAAAAATCCTGAGCATTTCCGAAACGAAATAAGATTCAAGTTGCTCGTAGCTCTTCCCTCTTTTCAAAAAGATGTAAGAGAAATTCGCAATGAATTAAACATACAACCGGACAAATTTACCGACGATGAGGCATTCGCGAATTGGTATGAAAAATTTGTAGTAAAATCCGACACAATTAGAAATAGTCGCGATTTTCTTGAAGCAAAAGCAAGACTCAACACAATAAAAGAGTATGCCGAATACTTAAAACAAGAGTGGAAGTTAAACGATAAAATTCCTTTGTTCCGGTTCAGGCATCGCGTAGAAATACTTGGCAAAAAATACAAACTGCCAGCGAATTTTTATGACAATCAATCCAACGGATTACCGGTTTATATAATGAGAAATATAATGATTCCGCCAGCAAACAATTGGACAATACAACAGGACCCCGACGGGGGAAAAGGTACGACGAAATGGTTTGCCATAAAAACATACGCACCATTAAGCAAAAAAGAAATAAGCGAAGCAAAAAAATGGCTTGTCTCCTTGCAAAAGCATTACTTCCCAAAAGAAATAACAATTACCAGTCGCATAAAAAAACAGTTTGATAGAGATTTACTGGCATTCAAAGAATTAGTGCTTGAAAGAAAACATAAGCCCGTCAAAAGAAAAAAGTACGAAGAACATAGTTATCTTTCTCTCGTGAAAAAAAATTATAAGTTATCGCCGAAAGAATTTCGCGAATTAGAAAGGCTTCATAAAAATGATATTGTTACTAATTTTGACGAAATAATTACCAAGGAAACAGCAAAGAAGCTAAAAATGAAGCCCGCCGCAGTAAGACAGGCGATCAGAAGAATTTTTGAACTCATAAAAACCTTTTTTGGGGATGAATTTATTGCAAAACAATAAGCGTTCCGCTTAATGTCACAACTGAATAAAAAGTGGGTGTTATAACTGTAGTATAGACTACAGTTTTTTATTTTAAGGATAAAAATAAACAAATGTACTTGTTAAAAACAATAAATTATACTCTTAAGCCAAAAACCAGCGAACAAAAATTGTTCGCCTCTTCAAGCCCTGGGGCGAACCCTATACGGGGCTTGCAAAAATAAAACAGGTATAGGGCGATGGGATTGCGTGATTCCGCGCAACAGGAATGGCCATACTGCCTAACCCATCGACGCCGATTGCGTTACCGCGAGACATTCCCGGCGCAATCGGGTCTACCCTCGGACACTATAGTGATCCGTAGCGAGAGTGGGAATCAAGTCGCCTCCGAGAGAAAACGGATTAAAGGCACGGCGGACCCCCTGAAATAATAACTCATTGTCTATGGGGGTAGGGGGCTCTTTGGGAATTCCTTGGCCATCTGCCTAACCCATTTCAAACTCAAAGAACAAAAATGTGCCCAGTAACAAACCGAATGGCTGTCCACGAAACCCTGGAGCTTAGTGAATTCAAAAATATACAGAAAACCGAAATGAAAAACCAGCAGAAACCAAAAAAACAAAATCAATCAGAAAAACTGCGTCGCTACGCCAGGATGTTTGCTGAACTCTTAATCGAAGAATTAATAAGACAAAAAGAGAATAAAATTAATTTGGGTAAAACCAATAAAGAAATGGACTTGACTTAACTGTTAAACCCGGTATTCTTGTGCTGGATGGGAAATACTAAAAACTAACAACTTAAAACCTATGAAAAAAGCAATAATTTACTGTCGAGTATCAACTGAAGAACAAGCCAGTAAGGGCATATCCATAGATGCCCAAGAGCGCAATTGTTCAAAATTGGCGCAGGAACAAGGTTATCAAATAGTAGAAGTCATAAAAGACGAAGGACAAAGTGGCGGTACTCTCAAAAGACCCGGGATGCAAAGATTACTAAGAATAACAGAAGAAAGTCCACCGGATGCTCTTTTTACACTACATAGCGATAGATTAAGCAGAGATGTTGATGATCATAGATATTTAAGGAAATTATTTAAGACGAAGAACGTAAAAACGGTTTTTGCCATCGGATTAAATTTTGACGATTCGGCAATGGGCCAAACAATGGACACAATGACAGCTGCCATGAATCAAATGATCAGACTGATTGTTTCTGAAAAAACCAAATCCGCTTTAGATGAAAAAGCTAAAGAAGGATGGTTCCCTGGCATTGCTCCAATCGGTTATATTAATGTCGATAATCCTAATTTTAGAAATGGAGAATTAAGTAAAAGAATAATTATCCCCGATCAAGAAAGAGCTCGGTTTATTAAAGAGACTTTCCGCCTATATGCCACGGGAAATTATAATGGTTATGAGCTTAATGCTTTAATGTATAAAAAAGGATTAAGAACCAGGGGTGGCAACCAAATAAGCAGAAGCAAGTTTTACGAACTATTAAAAAATCCGATTTATATCGGCGAGCTTCACTGGGGAAACACTCATCTTAAAATAGCAAAACACAAACCATTGATTAAACAAGAGTTATTTAATCAAGTTCAACTTGTAATGGATAATCACAGCAACCATGCTTGTCGTAGAAGAAAATATCAATTCCTACTTAGTGGATTTGTTTATTGCGCTAAATGCGGAAAAAGAATGATTGGCGAATGGCACGTTAAAAAGTCAGGATTAAAATTCGGTTACTATCATTGTTCTTCAGTTTATGGATGCAAGTTGCCAGACTATGCCCAGCTAACAGACTTGGAAAAACAAGTGGAAAATCTATTTGAGAATCTTAAATTCAGCGACGAATTTATTGAAATGATTGTTAGTGAGGCAGAAAAAATTATGCATAGACAAAAGGGTAGCGCAAAAGAACAAAAAACCATTCTTAATTCAAGAATGGCTGTATTAGAAAACAAACGAGATACAATTGAAGACAAATTAAGCTTGGGAGTTCTTGGTGACGAGGCATTTGGCAGAATAGAGGCGAAAATAAAACAAGAAATAGATGTTGTTAAAGATGAATTAAGCCGTATCGAAATCCAAAAAGATGTTAATATCGACGAATTCAGAACTGTACTTAAATTTATTAGAGATGTATACAAAACCTATATTGATGGATCGCCAGAATTAAAACGAGGTATTTTATCATATTTCTGGAAACAAATTTTGATAGAAAATAAGAAAATTGTAAAAGCCGAAGCAAGCCAATTAATGCAAGATCTTCTAACTGCAGATGCTTTATGGTTGAAAACAAATAAAAAATCCCCCACTAAAACAGAGGATTTGATACTGCATTTACCGGCTCGGGTTCGAATAAGTACATTAATGGGTGCCCACCGGGAATCGAACCCGGATCGCCGGGTCCACAACCCGGAGCTTTAACCGTTAAGCTATGAGCACCATTTACATCAACATCTTACCTCAAAAACAACAAAAAGTAAACCCCGCAAAGAGATTCTGCGGGATAAAAAAACTGGAAGAAGATTAATTCCTTCTTCCAGTTAAATTATTTAAATTATTCTTTTGTCAATTTTTTCAACGATTCAACGCTTAAAATTATTATTGGACGACAATACTCTTTAACAACGCTCTTGCCAGCCACTTTATCATAAACAAACAATTTTATTTTGTATAAACCTTGAGTAATTTTAAGCTTTTCAACCAAATCTTTAATTTTAAACTTTACAGAGCCCTGGAAATAAGAACCGGTTTCTAGAGATGGAAATTTGTAATTATATGTTTTTTGATTTGAAACAAATTTTCCCTGTTCAAGCTCTCCATTAACAAACATTAAGGCAAATTCTACATAGGAATATCCGTAATGGTTTTTATGAAAACCGGCAAAATCAAAAATCACCACTAAATCGTCTTGGTCTTTAAAATATTTTCTACCAAATACCGGACAAAACAAAGAAAAATAACCTGGCTTTTTCTTAAAACTTTTATCTGAATCTTTAACCATTCTCCCAAGTAAAAAATTGGCGCTTAATTCCGGTTTTGAGTAATCAGGAATTTCAATGTCAATTTCAATTTTTTTATATTTTTTTCCGATATTTTCTCCTATTTCAAGAATAAGCTTATATTTTCCAGGAGGAGCACTGCCCCAAAAATAGTAAAAATAATCTTTTTTTGTTTTTAATTCATATTCAACATCATCGTTCCGATAATAAATTATTTGCTTGTCATTAGCATCCCTTAATTCACAGAATAAAGATAGATTAGCAAGATATCGCTTTTTTTTGAAATTCAGAGTAGATTTATCAAATAAAAGCCAAATAGCCATACCCGAATCGTTTGATGATGGGATATTGAAGAAATAAATTAGAGCTTGAACAGTTTTTTCTTCCAAATCACAAGAATATTTGTTTTTTTTAACTTCAGCCGTCGAATTTTTGTAAAAATCTTTTGCTCTGTCTAAAATTTGTTTTTTCAAATCATCAAGAGTGATTGAACTGCGTTTAAGCCGGAAATTTTCCTGAAAAAAACTTTCAAGGAAATCTGAGATGTTCGTATATCTATCTTGGCCAACATAAAGAATTTCATACTTGGAACTATTAAGTAAACCGGGATTTTGCTGCTCTTCCCTCTTATCTTTTGTTAACTGCAATTGATATGGACTGATATTGGCAAAAATTACCTGATATTTCTGTTGACTAATTTTGTATTTCCAAATTTCTCCTTTACCAATACGAATTCTAATATTGGCTGGATTAGTAATTATAACCACCTGATCCCTAAATGCCCGTTTTAAACTTGGCTTGCCTAAAAGAAGATAAATATACCTTCTATAATCGTCTAATTTAGCATAACTCTTGCGAGCCCCATTTAAGTTCTCCTGATAATTCAACTGAAATTCGTTCTCGTGCGTAAAAGTGTCCGCATCTCGAGCTTCGTAAAACTTCTTAATAAAATCTTCTTTTTCTTCAATAGTTTTCAGTTTTTTCCAGACTTTCTTTTCTTGATTTAGCATAAGCCATTGCTGTTCTTTGTACCATAAATTATGGTCTGCGCTATTTTCAGCAAAAAGCGGAATAAAACTAAAAACAGAATAAACAAACAATAAGAGAATAAAATATCTTAATGTTTTCATCTTTAATCACCTCAAATATAAATTTATTAAAGAACAATATTTAACATTTTATGCTACCATCATTAAAAACAAAAGTCAATTTTTTTAATTAAAATATTAATTAAAATAAAAAGAGAGAATATTGTTTAAAAACATTCTCTCTTTTATTTTTTTGAATTATTTTCCTTCTGATTGTCTTGATTGGCCGTAGAGTCTACTGGTCTGTCAATATAAATTCTTCTGTACTTTATATACGCATTTAGTTCAAAATTCGGTAAATTTATATCCTTAAATTCGGGAAGTTTTTTTAAAAATCTTTCTACTATAATATCAATTGGTACAGCATAAATCAAATTTGATGCTGAATACAGTCCGCCAAAAATTATTGCAATAAGTTCTCCATTTTGATTAAATACCCCTGCTCCGCTTTGACCCGAGCCATTCCGTCCTTGAGCGCTTATAGCAACCGCCTTGGTAAAATTCATATAGCTATTAAAATTAAAATCAGTTATATAAGTGGAAACATAACCTAAATTAATAACCGGATAACCAGATGGATTGCCGCTTAAATAAACACTATTTACATTTTTATCAGAATATTTAGAATCATATAACGATATTGGCAATTTATCAGCAATTTTAGCTGCCTGAAATTTAAAATATTCTGATTCGCTTTTCGGAATATCTACCTTAAGAAGTAAAGCAGCGCTATTCCACTGCCAGGCTACTATTTCGGCTTGAGCTCTTATTCTATCGTTTTTCCCTAAAACATAAATTCTAACATTGTCTTCTTTATATCTTTTTAATTCACCATTCTTTTCGCCTACTACATGAGGATTGGTTAAAATATAATATCTATTATATTCAATAACTTCACCCATAAAATTCTCTGCTTGATGGTTCTCTCTGAAAATTACAACCCCGGAAGCAGATGCTTTAGCATCGCGACCTTCACGCTTAGGCGTTATAATCATTAAATAAACTATATGTGACTGTATTTCTTTTCGCATTTGCGCTAAATGCATTTCATAATTTTCTGCATCTTTTGGCTTGTCTTCTGTAAAGGCAAAAATCGGGATAATCACAAACAAATTCATTAAAATTACTACAAACAGTAATTTAGTTAAACGTTTAAACAAACTAATCACCTCCTTAAATTAAATTTTAAAAGACCTGCCGGACTAAGTCCAAGGGCTTGCTCTCTTTGGACGCAAAAAAAGGACAAACCTTTAAACTCAACTCATTCCCTGATAGGAATAGAGTCGACGCCTCTTTAAAGGTTTGCCCTTTTCTCTCCGCAGGATTAATAATATTACTTGTTTCTCTTTTTCTCACTTTCAATTATAGCATCTCAAAAATGCTTGTCAAGACTCCTTTTCTATTATTCCTTTTTCTTTTAAATAATCTATGATCATTTTATTTCTTGCTTCAGCAGCTTTAGTAATGTTAAATTTAGAATCAGTGAGTTTAAGATAATCAAAAACTAATTTTTTGTCAGATTTGGGAATTAAATTATTCTCAGGATTAGCCAAAACCCACATACAAATAGTTGCCCAATATTCAACTGACTTTTTGGCTATTTCTTGCTTTTTACTTTTATATTTAATTGCTTCAACAAAAAGAGGATCCTTATATCTATTTGAAGATTCTACCCGCTTTATGACATTGTAAAGCAAAGAAATTCTTTGGGCCAAAGTTAAGTCGCAGCGATTCCTCCAACTATTGGCATGAGCATACTCAAAAATTAAATTAAAAATCAGTTCATCTGCTCTCTTTGTTTTTGCTCCTTTGAAAAAATAAATTTCGCTCAAATTTTCTTTTCCTCTGGACTGATGATGAGCAACTAGTTCAACTTTTCTACCCGCCTCTTCATTTAAAACAGCATCATTTCGTTTATCAAGATAAGTAATCAAGGCCACTTCTTTAAGCCAGGATTGAGGCAGGGTTTTTAAAGCTTTTTTAACAATTTCTGGGTCTAAATCAACTTCTTTTAAGCTTTCCATTATTACCGGCTCTTTAATATCTTTTTTTATTTCTGGTTTTTGATTTAAATTTTCAA
>CAZYRO010000016.1:0-10208 GCA_964649435.1 uncultured Candidatus Saccharibacteria bacterium
AAAAAGAAACCAGTAAGAAAAATAGCAAGAACATCCAAGAAAATAGTTAAAAAAGCTAAAAAGCTGGTTAAGAAAAAACCCAGGAAAAAATTGGGTAGGAAAAAGCCGATAAAAAAAATTGTTAGAAAATCCAAGAAAACAGCCAAAAAAACAAAAAGAACTTATTCTGTTGGCACATCCTTAGAACGATTATTTGAGTCTCCCGCCAAAGTTCAAACGATGAAATTGTTTTTTAGAAATCCCGAAGAAAGTTTTCTTTTAAAAGAAGCTGCGAGAGCAATGAGACTTAATCTGGAAATTGTCAGACATCAGATAAATAAATTAGAAAAAATCGGTTTCTTAAGAAGTAGAAAAATTTCTTCGCGCAAACAATTATTTTTTATTAATCCTAGTTTTGATTTTTTTAATGAACTTAGAGAATTAGTCCTAAGGGCTAGTCCCGTTTCCAAAGAAAAAATATTAAAAGCTGTAAAAAAATTAGGTAAAATAAAGCTTGTTTTACTTTCGGGTGTATTTGTGAGCAGTGGATTGCCTGCAAACGGCCAAGGCGTATCCCGAGCTGATTTATTGATAGTGGGGGATAATATTAATCAAAGAAAGCTGAATACTTTCATAAAAAAGCTGGAAGCTGAAGCCGGAATGGAAATAAGATGCGTGGCAATGACTACCGAAGAATTCAACTATCGTTATGATATGTACGATAGATTTATCAGAGATTTATTGAACGAAAAAGGTGAATTTTTGATAAATAGATTAAGGCTGTAAATGGGTGCGTAGCTCAGCGGTTAGAGCGTTCGGTTCACATCCGAAAGGTCCCTGGTTCAAATCCAGGCGTACCCATAAGGGCTAATAAAGCTCTTCTTTTTTATTTAAGATAAATATTGTATAATATAAGAGATGAGATTAAAATTGCAAAAACCTATTATTTTGCGGTTTTGGTGTTGGTATTATTCCGGAGCCGTAAAAACTCTTATAAATATCTGGAAGAATTTTCTTATTTTTATAAAAGAATATTATTCTATTCCATTGCTTTTGCGAACTTTATTTTATCCTTGGCGTCGGGATATTACTAAGTATGGCCGGGGTTTTTCTATTAAGAATTTTCTTGAAACTTTAAGCTTTAATTTAATTTCTAGGGGCTTCGGTCTTTTAATGAGAATAGTTGCTATAATCGTTGGCTTAATTTGTTTATTGGGGACGGTTATTTTAGGAGCCTTAGCTTTAATTGCTTGGCTGATATTGCCTATTATATTATTATTTTTTATTATTATGGGATTAAAATTATTAGCAGGATGAAACATGTTATTTGATCTACACAATACCACAATTTATCAAGCCGTTAAAATAGCCAAAGCATTTCCTTCGAGCTTGGTAAAATTAATAAACTGGCTACTTCTAATTGCGGCCCTTGTGTTGCTAACGGGTTTTTTTGGCAATAAATCTCTATTAGGCCTATCTTTTTTGCCAAGCCAAATTTTAGGCCTTTTTTTAATTGTTTTAAGCTTTGATATTTTGAGCTGGATCTGGTTAATATTCTTTGAAACAATTTTAAAGGAAAATGCTTATCTTAGTCCTTCATTAAAAGAAGTAGTTTCTTTTTCAGGCGCTGGAGATGTAAATCTTGCGAAGTATTTGGATTTTGATATTGTTCTTGCCTTGGAAAATGGGCTTAATTTTTGTAAAAGAAAAAAAGTTTCTCTTACCGCTTTCCATGTGGCATTATTTCTTTTAGAAAATGAAAGAGTTAAAAGAGTTTTTGAAAAATTAAGCTTGACGAAAAAAGATATGAAGAAAATGCTGGAAAGAGAAGAAGAGCAATTCGAAAAAAGTAAAATATTGTACAGTCCGGAATTTATAGAAATAATCAAAAAATCGGCGAAACAAGCAGTGCTTAATTTTCATCGCCAAATTGAATTTAGAGATTTTTTAGTAGTAGCTGCCGAAGACGATAAAATTTTAAAAAAGGTTTTATTTGAGAACGATCTTGATGCGAAAGACGTTGACCATGTTATTGCTTGGGATGATTTCATAACTTATGAAGCAGAATGGAAAAGAAAGTTTTGGAAATTAGATAATTTATTAAAAAAGCCCGGCATTGGAAAACAATGGGCAGCCGGTTATACGGTAAATGTTGATAAATACGCTAATGATGTAACTAAGCTTATAAAGAAGAAAAATCTATCTCTTCATACTGTTGGGCGGAGAAAGGAGATTGAAGCAATCGAAAGAATTCTTTCTCGAAGAGGAGAAAACAATGTTTTAATAATTGGCAAGCCGGGTGGCGGACGTTCGACTATTGTTTACAGTTTTGCTAAAAAGATTTTAGAAGGAAAATCTGTATCTGTTTTAAACTATAGGCGGGTTTTAGAATTGGATATACATGCCATGCTCTCCGGGTTAAAAACTCCGGGTGAGATTTTGGAACGGTTTAAGACGGTTTTTTCAGAAGCTGCCAATGCCGGAAATATTATTTTAATAATAGATAATATTCATAACTATATTGGAAAACAAGAAGGAATTGGTTCTTTTGACATCTCTTCGGTCTTGATTCCTTATTTGGGATTCTCAAATCTTCAAATTATTGGAGTTACCACCTTTCAAGGTTTTCACAAAAATATAGAAACAAATCCAGCGGTTATGAATTTTTTCGAGAAAGTTGAGATTGAAGAACCGACGAAAGAAGAAACGATGTTTGTTTTAGAGGATTTACTTCCCGGATTTGAGAAACAATATAATCTTGGGGTTGGTTACAAGAGCCTTCGAGCTATCATTGAATTAACCGATCGTTATATTCAAGACGTTCCTTTCCCGGAAAAAGCAATCGATTTTTTAGGTGAAGCAATGGTTTATGCAAAAATTAAAACTGATTCTAAGGTTTTACTTCCGAAGCATGTTGCTCAAATTATATCTCAAAAAACTAAAATTCCGGTAGGCGAAATTCAAAGAACGGAAAAAGAAAAACTTTTAAATTTAGAACAGTTCATTCATAAACGAGTAATTAATCAAGAGGAGGCAGTTAATATCTTGGCTGACGCAATGAGGAGAACGAGAGCAGGAGTAGCTCGAAAGGAAAAACCAATTGGCACTTTTCTTTTCTTGGGTCCTACAGGAGTAGGAAAAACGGAAACCGCCAAGGCTTTAACTGAATCGTATTTTGGATTGGAAGACAGGATGATAAGATTAGATATGTCTGAATATCAAAGCATAGATTCAATACAGCGGCTTATCGGTTCTTTTAGTGAAGAGAAACAAGGATTATTAACAAGCGCTATTCGAGAAAATCCTTTTTCTTTGCTTTTGCTGGATGAAATAGAAAAAGCGCATCCCAATATTTTGAATTTGTTTTTACAAGTTTTGGATGAAGGACGTTTAACTGACAGCCTGGGCAGGACAGTAAGTTTTCGCAATTCTATTATAATCGGCACTTCTAATGCCGGAGCTGAATTTATTAGAGAACATGTTGAAAAAAAAGCTAATTATGCTTACTCCTTTTTTAAGAAAGAACTTACAGAGCATCTTTTAAGAAAAAAAATATTCAGGCCGGAATTCTTAAATCGTTTTGATGCTGTAATTAGTTTTGAACCTTTAACTAAGAAAAATTTAATTGATATAGCTGTTCTAATGCTTCAAAAATTAAACAAGAGATTAATTCAAGGGAGGGGGATTCAACTTGCTATAACCGAAGAATTGGCCAAGAAAATAGCCGAATTGGGTTATCGTCCAGAGTTTGGCGCCAGACCAATGAATAGGGTTATTCAGGATAAAATAGAGAATAAAATTGCCACTAAAATTTTAAAAGGAGAATTACGAAGAGGGGATACAATAGAATTAAAGGCAGAAGAGATATAAAAAGAATTCATCTGGAGGAGAGGTAGAAGAGAGAAAGAGAAAGAGAATCAGTGGTTTTTGGATGGAAAATGAAATGAAATGGGATAAAAAAGGGGATAAATTGTGGAAAAGTCAAGGGCAACGCTTGTAAAAATGGCTCAATGAAGCCATTTTTTGTTTTAAAGCTTATTAAAAGTACAATAAAAGCCATATATTGACAAAATTTAAGAGTGGGCTAAAATGAAAGAGTAGTGGATAATTGTGGATAACTATGTTAATAACTAATCAAAACTGTGGATAACTCAAATTATGTTGATAGGTGAGTACAAACATACAATTGATATTAAGAAAAGATTAGCTATTCCTTCTAAATTAAGAAGGGAGCTCGGCCTAAAGGCAGTTATTACTCGAGGACTTGATAATTGTCTTTTTGTTTTTCCCCTGAATCAATGGAATAAATTAGCTGAAAAATTAAGCAAATTACCACTTGGCCAACGAGACAGTCGAGGGTTTGGTCGTTTTATGTTGGCTGGCGCCAGCGAAGTTAAGTTGGATGGATTGGGGCGAATACTTATTCCTGATTATTTAAAACAGTATGCTGGTTTTAAAAAGAATGTAATTATTGCTGGTGTTTTTAGTCGTTTAGAAATTTGGGATGAGGCTAAATGGAACTTATTTAAACAAAACACGGAAAAAGAAGTGGATAATATGGCTGAAAGATTAGGAGAATTAGGAGTTTAATATGCACATCCCAGTTCTTTTAGAAATAGTTATTGAGTATTTAAATCCCCGGCCGGATGAAAATTTTGTTGATTGTACAATTGGCGAAGCTGGTCATGCAAAGGCAATTTTAGAAGATACAAAACCAAACGGCAGGGTGTTGGGAATAGACTTAGACTTGCAATCATTAAAAAGGATTAAATCAAAAATTGTAGAACACGAATTAGGAGAAAGATTAATTCTTACCCATGGGAATTTCAAAGATTTAAAAAAGATTGTTAAAGAAAATCATTTTAAGTCAATTAATGGGATTTTATTTGACCTTGGTTTATCGAGTTGGCAAATAGAAAAAAGTAAAAGGGGATTTAGTTTTAAGAAAGACGAAGCTTTAAAAATGACTTTCCATGGCCAGGATTTAACTGCCATAGATATTATTAATAGTTGGCCGGAACAAGCGTTGACAGAGATTTTTAAAAAATATGGAGAAGAAAAATACAGCTGGAAAATTGCCAAAGGGATTATAAAAGAAAGGAAAATAAGACCAATTAAAACCACCTTTCAACTATTAGAAACAATAAAAAAAACCGTGCCTTATTCAAAAACAAGGAGGGGTCAGATTAGCAGAGTAGCGGCTAGAATATTTCAAGCCCTAAGAATTACCGTTAATGATGAATTAGAGAATTTAAGACAGGGGCTTAGGCAATCTTTGGAAATTTTAGAGCCGGGAGGCCGATTGGTAGTAATATCTTTTCACTCTTTAGAAGATAGAATTGTTAAAAACTTTTTTAAACAAGGGAAAGAAGATAAATTTTTAGAAGTTTTAACAAAAAAACCCATAACGGCTGGTGAGGAGGAAGTTAAAAATAATTCTCGCAGCCGAAGCGCAAAATTACGAGCGGCTTTCAAATTATAAATTTAAAATTTTAATTAGCGATAGGAAGCCACGCCTAGCGTGGCAGGGAACCAAAATAATAAATATATAGGTTACCAAAGTTTTTGAAACTTCGGTCCTTAGGTGGGGAAACACCCCACCCAAAGACCCAAGTATTTTATTATATGTCTTATTCTACAGTTTTTGCGCAAAAGAATATTATTTATTCAAGGAACAGAAGGCTGACTTTATCAAGAGAAACTCAAGGTAGAAAAATGATTGTTTTTCTATTAATTTTGCTTATAATTTTATTCGGCATACTATATATAATACAAGCAAACAATGCGGCTACTGAAGGTTATAAAATTCAAGAATATAAAAATAAAATAGCGAAATTGCGGACTGAGAATGAAAACATTGAATTGGAGTTATCGCAAGTTCGATCCCTTGGTTTTTTAGAAGAAAAAGTTGAAACCCTAAAAATGGTGAAAATCGGAAACGTAGAATATATATCGCCAGTTTCGGAAGTAGCCGCACGATAAGAAGTTAAATATCAACAATGAGAAATTGGCGTCTTTACATATTAGTTTTTTTTGTGATTCTGGTTGGTTTTACCTTAGTTTTTCGTTTATTTTCTCTTCAAATACTCAAGTATGATTTTTATAAAGGACTTGCAGCTAATCAGCGTGAAACCTATAAAATCCTCTTTCCAAAAAGAGGAGAAATTTTTATAAAAGATAGATTTTATGATGAAGGCTTATCAAACGAACTATTTCCCTTGGCCGTGGACAGAGATTGGCCAATGATTTATGCCATACCCAAAGAGATTGAAGATAAAGAGGCGGCGATTAAATCTCTTCTTCCCCTCTTGGAAATAGACGAGGAAATTCTAAGAGAAAAAATAAATAAAAAAAATGATCCTTACGAACCTTTAAAGCATAAGGTATCTTCAGAAGTTGCCGATAAAATAAAAGAGTTGGAGATTAAAGGTATAGAATTAATTTCCGAAGGTTGGCGATATTATCCTGCCGACAGTTTAGTTAGCCAAGTCATCGGCTTTGTTGGATTTTCTGGAGATGAGAAAACAGGACAATATGGGATAGAAAGATATTACAATAAAGAGCTTGAAGGAGAATGTGGTTTTTTGGATGGCGAAAAAGATACTCAAGGACGCTTAATAGCCATTGCTAAACACTATTTACAGCCGGCCAAGGATGGAGTCGATCTAATTTTAACCATTGATTCCAATATACAATTTTTTATTGAAGAAAAGATCAAAGAAATCACGAATTATTTAAATGCCGAAGGAGGCACTATTATCGTAATGGATCCCCAGACGGGAGCTATTAAGGGATTGGCTAATTGGCCCACTTTTGATTTAAACAAGTATTCAGAAGTAGAAAGCATTGATGTTTTCTTGAATCCTGCTATTCATGGTCTGTTTGAGCCCGGTTCTATATTTAAACCCATAACAATGGCCATTGCTTTGGATAAAAAATTGCTTAATCCCGACACTACTTACGAAGATAAAGGATTTATTAAAATAGAAAATACTTTAATTCACAATTCTCATGATAAACCCGAAGGAATTCAAACAATGTCTCAGGTCCTGGAAAAGTCCTTGAATACGGGCGCCGTGTTTGTTCAGCAACTTATTGGAAAAAAAATATTTAAAGATTATTTAGAAAAGTTTGGATTTTCAAAAAAGACAGGCATTGATTTAGTGGGAGAAATTAAAGGAAATCTTTCTAATTTAAATACAAAAAGAGATATAGAATACGCTACTGCCTCTTTTGGGCAGGGGATTGCTATTACTCCTATGGAATTGGCTACAGCTTTAAGCTCGATTGCTAATGGAGGGAAGTTAATGAGACCTTATGTTGTTGAGAAGTTTATCTATAGTGACGGAAGAGAAGAGATTGTAATGCCTGAAATAGTGGGGCAAGCAATTTCTTCGGAAACGGCTGATAAATTGACAAAAATGTTGATTGATGTTGTAGAAAATGGCTATGGAAAGAAAGCGGGCGTTTCTGGTTATTTTGTTGCTGGTAAGACGGGCACTGCTCAAGTTCCGGATAACGATAGTGGAGGATATTCGCCGGATAAAACTATTCATTCTTTTGGTGGGTTTTTTCCTGCTTTTAATCCAAAATTTTTGATTTTAATAAAATTAGATAATCCTCAAAAAATTCGTTTTGCTGCAGATTCGGTTACTCCGGTTTTTAGCGAAATAGCGAAATATATTTTGAATTATTACGAGATAGCGCCAACGCGTTGAAATTTCTAATTAATCTAATTATGCTTAGAAAAATTCTTCAGTTTATATTAAAGGTACTAGCCATATCGGTGTTATTTAAATATAAACCCATCATAATTGCTGTTACCGGCAGTGTTGGCAAAACCTCAACAAAAGAGGCGATTTATACCGTTTTAAAAAATCATTTTGGTGAAAATAAAGTTCGAAGAAATAAACGTAATTATAATAATGAAATTGGCGTTCCTTTAACGATTTTTGGCTTGGAAACAGGCGGCAAGTCAATAGCGGTTTGGTTTGTTCGATTTGTTAAGATTTTTTTAATGCTTATTTTCAAGGAAAAATATCCAAAAATTTTAATAGTTGAAATGGGAGCGGATAGGCCAAATGATATAAAATATTTAACTAAATTTGTTAAGGCAAAAATTGGAGTAATTACTGCTATTGGCGAGGTTCCGGTTCATGTTGAATTTTTTAAAAGTCCGCAAGCACTGGCCTTGGAGAAAAAAAGACTGGTAGATTCTTTGGAGTCTGATGGAGTTGCTGTTCTAAATTATGACGATGAAATGGTTCGACAAATGGGAGAAAGCGTTAGGGCTAAAGTTTTGACTTATGGATTTGAAGAGGGAGCTGATATCCGAGCTACAAATTATGAAATGAAGCTCGGTGATTTGGAAAAAGAAGGAATTTTTGGGGCAGTTACTTTTAAATTAAATTATAAAGGAAGTACCGTGCCAGTAAAATTGATTAATATTTTGGGCAAACATCAAATTTATCCGGCCTTAGCAGCTGCAGTAGTTGGTATAATTTTTAATTTAAATTTAATTGATATTTCAGAAGGACTAAGAGCGTATAAGTTTTTGCCGGGCAGAATGAAACTATTAAAAGGAATTAAAAATACTCTTATCATTGATGATAGTTATAATGCTGCCCCGCTTTCTACCTTAGCTGCCATGGAGACTCTAGGGAATTTTTCTTCTATGCAGAGAGAAGAAAATTTGTCTATTGACAAGAAGGGGCGAATAATTATTGTTCTGGGTGATATGCTGGAGATAGGTAGGTATGCGCCGGAAGTTCATGAAAGAATAGGAAGAAAAGCGGCCGAGATAGCAGATTTACTTTTTACAATAGGGGAGCGAGCAAAATTTATCGCTAAAGGAGCCCGAGAAAAAAGAATGGCAAAAAATAAAATTTTTGAGTTTAATACTTCAGATGAAGCTGGAAAACCGCTTCAAGATATAATTAAAGAAGGAGATGTGATTTTAGTTAAAGCTTCCCGGGCAATGAAGATGGAGAAAATTATTAAAGAAATTATGGCCGAACCAAGAAAAGCGAGAATGTTATTAGTACAGGATTAAAAACGGATTATATGCCTGCTGTTTCGAAAGTTATTGCAATTATAACTGATGAAGGCGGTATTTTATGCCATGCGGCTATTGTCTCTCGTGAACTAAAAATTCCCTGCATCATCGGCACCAAAATCGCAACTAAGGTTTTAAAAGATGGGGATTTAGTGAAAGTGAATGCGGATAAGGGAATTGTGAGGATTTTGGAGGAGAAATAATTATGTAAAAATCAGCTTTTTTTACGATCGTGCGAAATGCTGATTTTTTGATTGAGTAAATTGATTAATTTTGCTAAAATGAATTATAGAAACATGAAGAAGAAACTAAACTTGGTGGTTTTGATGGGAGGGATGTCCTCGGAGCATGAGGTTTCTTTAAATACAGGAGAGAATATTATTAAGTTTTTAGATAAAAGAAAATATAATATTAAGCCGATTGTGATTAATAAAAAGGGGGATTGGTTGGTCGTAGGCCGAAAAAAAACCGTTGACGAAACTTTAAAAGGAGTTGATGTAGTATTTAATGCTCTTCACGGTGAATATGGCGAAGATGGTGGAATCCAGGGATTATTAGATTGCTTTAATGTACCGTATACAGGCTCAGGAATTTTAGCCAGCGCATTGGGGATGGATAAAGTACGGTCAAGAGAGTTATTTAAAATTTATGGATTAATCGTGCCAAAATATGTAGTTATAAAAGAAAAATTAAAATGTTTAAAGCTAAGCTTTGAACATTTTGGTCGGAAATTAGTGGTGAAACCCTCGCGCTTGGGGTCAAGCATTGGAATCTCAGTTATAAATAATACAAATAAAGGAGATTTAAAAAAAGCGATTAATAAAGCTTTTAAGAAATGCGATGAAGTGATTATTGAGGAATATATTAACGGCAGGGAAATGACTTGTGGAATTATAGAGAATACTAGAAGGCAAGAACATTACGCCTTGCCAGTTACAGAAATTATTCCTCCTAATGGCAAATTCTTTGATTACGATGTAAAGTATGATGGCTCAACTCAGGAAATAACTCCAGCCAGGATTGATAAAAATTTAGCTAAGAAAATTCAGGAGCAAGCAATAAAAGCCCATCAAATTTTGGGATGTAGGGGGTATTCCAGGGCTGATTTCATAATAGCGCAAAACGCAACCTGCCTGCCGGCCCGCCTTCCGGACGGACAGGCAAGGCAGGAACG
>CAZYRO010000017.1:0-9936 GCA_964649435.1 uncultured Candidatus Saccharibacteria bacterium
CCTTCTTTTCCAAGGTTTGTATTTCAATTTTATCACACAGGGCCGCTTGAGTAAAGGAGATAGGAAGTTCGTAATAAATATCATCTCCTTTTTTAATAAAATCCTTATGTTTTTTTAAGTAAATTCTTATGTATAGATCGCCGGGCAATTCTCCTTTTCCACCTGCCTCCCCTTGGCCTTCTAACTTAATAATCTGACCATCGTCAATTCCAGCTGGAATATTAACAGTAATTGTCTCAATATCTTTAATTACTCCCATGCCTCGACATTTACTACAAGTCTTTTCTGGAATATCGCCTTCTCCTTGACAATCAGGGCAAGTAGTAACCTTACTAAAAGAACCAAAAAAAGTTCTCTGAGTTTGATGGATTTCACCGCTGCCCCCGCAAGTAGAACATCTTTTCATCGAACCTCCGGGTTCACCGCCACTACCCTTGCAATTTGGACAAACAACAGATTTTCGCAATTTAATATCTTTTTTAAGTCCTTTATAAATATCTTCTAAGGTAAGTTCTAAATCTATAGAAATATCTTGGGCTTTAGATTTGTAGCGCCTAGTCCTTGTTCCTCTCTGACTGAATATATCGCTGAAGATATCGCCGAAATCAAATTCGGCATCATGAAAATTAGAAAACCCACCAAATCTTTGTCCCCTAAATAAATCCTCAAAATTTATTCCGCCCCAATCAAAGCCCTGTCCGCCCTGCTCAAAAACGCTCCCAAACTGGTCATACTGGGCTCTTTTTTTATCATTAGAAAGCACTTGGTAGGCCTCGTTGATTTCTTTAAACTTTTTCTCGTCGCCACCAGCTTTATCAGGATGGTATTTATGAGCAAGCCCTCTATAGGCCTTTTTTATTTCATCTTTCGGGGCATTTTTACTTACCCCAAGTATTTTGTAGTAATCTTTAGTCATATTTTACAATTCCACATCCTCTGTCTCAGCTTTTTTGACAGTCAATTTAATAAACCCCAAGCTAATAGCAAGTTTCATTGAAAGAGAACTAAGTAAAATTACAACAGGAACTAAAACTATAACAATAACTCGCAAAGATAGAAATAGCCCTACTGCCAAAGCAATAGGAAGATATCCGCCCAATGCTCCACTACCGCTGATTTGCGAATTGATAAATTCATACGCAAAATCACTTACTTCTGGTCCCAATGCGCCAAATGGTTTTAAGATTGCATCAACAAAACTCCTTGGAATATCAAATCTAATACTAGGCGATAAATTTCCTAAAGACGGTGAAAAATAATAGGCAAAAACTATTAATAAACAAAGCATAGTAAATACCCAAGATAATCCCTTTTTAGTAAAAATCCGCCAAAAATGCAGTTTTAATCTTGTTTTTTTATCATAAAGCACTCTTGTTCTAAAAATGAGAAAAGTGATAAAGATTAAAATCATTATTAGGAAATAATACATTGCTATCCTGAAATCTCCAGGACCAATTTCTGAACCATGAAAGAAAATGAAAAAAGAAAGTAAGCTTAAGATAAATGCGGGATACAAGAATCTTTTATCCAAAACCACTACACCTGCGCAAACTGCTATTGCCCAAAAAATCAATCCTAAAACAGTTAAAACAATAAAAGCTATGCTTATCTCCGAATAAAAAAGCTGATGCAAAAAAAACCAACTCAAAAAACCGAAAACCACCATCTTCAATCCCAAAATAATCTGTTTTTGTGTTTTAGTAAAATTAAGCATAGATTTTTTTAGAAATTAGTAATTAGAAATTAGTCATTTTTATTTTTATCATCCTCCTCAATTTCTCCTTCCTCAACGTCTTTGTCTTTTTTGTCTTCGTCTTTCTTTTCTTCTTCTGGCGCTTTAACATCCGGATGCTCTTCTTCTTTTTTCTGGGCTTCCTGTTGAGCTTTGTAAAGCTCGGTGCCCACTTTTTGGATCGCCTGAGATAAATCTTCCGAGGCTTTTTTCATTGCTTCCGCGTCATCGCTATCTTTCACTTTCTTTAATGCCTCAATTTTTTCTTCGATATTCTTTTTATCTCCAGCATTTACCTTATCTCCATATTCTCTCAAAGTTTTTTCAGTGGTATAAACCAAGGTATCTGCCAAATTGCGAGCATCAATTAATTCTTTCTTCTTTTTATCTTCTTCAGCATTGACTTCGGCCTCCTTTTTCATTCTTTCAATATCTTCTTTGGACATGCCAGAAGAAGCTTCAATTCTAATTGACTGTTCTTTGCCCGTGGCCTTGTCTTTAGCTGAAACTTTCAAAATTCCATTAGCATCAATATCAAAGCTTACGTCGATTTGAGGTATTCCCCGTGGAGCCGGTGGAATGCCGTCCAAAATAAATCTGCCCAGGGTTTTGTTATCAGAAGCCATTGATCTTTCTCCTTGTAAAATATGAATTTCAACTGATGATTGGCTGTCAGCAGCTGTGGAAAAAATTTGGGTCTTACTAACTGGAATTGTAGTATTCTTCTCGACCAACCTTGTTGCCACCCCGCCCAAAGTTTCTATTCCTAAAGATAATGGAGTGACGTCTAAAAGCAAAACATCCTTGACGTCTCCCTGAAAAATGCCCGCCTGAATAGCCGCTCCAATTGCTACTACTTCATCTGGATTAATGTCCTTGTGAGGCTCTTTGCCAAAAAGCTTTTTAACTGCTTCTTGAATTGCTGGCATTCTAGTCTGTCCCCCTACTAAAACAACCTCATCAATATCAGAAAGCTTAAACTTTGAGTCTTTAACCACCTCTTTTGTTTTTTCAACTGCTTTATCAATATAGTCTCCTACCAATTCTTCAAGCTTAGCTCGAGTTAATTTAAAGTTAAGATGCCTGGGTCCGCTTGCGTCGGTAGTGATAAAAGGAATATTGATTTCAGTTTCTAAGCTAGAAGAAAGCTCGTGCTTAGCTTTTTCCGCTGCCTCTTTTAATCGCTGCAAAGCTAATTGATCTTTAGATAAGTCAATACCTTGGTCTTTTTTAAATCCGTCAACCAGCCAACTAATAATTTCCTGGTCAAAATCATCTCCACCCAAATGAGTATCACCGCCTGTCGCCTTTACTTCAACAGTGTCTTGAGAAACTTCCAAAACCGAAACATCAAAAGTTCCGCCGCCAAAATCAAAAACTACAATCTGTTCATCCTTCTTCTTATTAAGACCATAAGCTAAAGCAGCAGCTGTTGGCTCATTAATAATTCTTCTTACTTTTAATCCTGCAACTTCTCCTGCATCTTTAGTCGCTTTTCTCTGCGAATCGTCAAAATAAGCAGGTACGGTAATAACAGCTTCTTCTATCTTCTCACCTAATCTATCTTCGGCATCATTTTTTAATTTCTGTAATATCATAGCTGAAATTTCGGCTGGCCGATACCATTTTTCGGATAGTTTAATTTCTACCCCACCCTCCTTTGATGCTTTCATTTCATAAGGTAAAAGTTTTTTGTCCTTTTGAACTTTTGGATCAGAAAATCGGCGGCCAATAAGTCTTTTTGTAGAAAAAATTGTATTCTTAGGATTAGTAACTGCCTGACGCTTAGCTAAAAGTCCGACCAATCTTTCTTTAGATTTAGAAATAGCCGCTATAGAAGGAGTGGTTCTATTCCCCTCTTTATTATCAAGAATTCGAGGTTCACCGGCTTCAACTATTGCCATAGCCGAATTAGTTGTCCCTAAATCAATACCTAAAATCTTCATATAATTCAAACCTACAAATGATATGCGAATGCCACGAATATGTTTGTAGCATTCAAATAAAAATTTGTATTATTAGGATTATTTCATTATTTAATTTATAGCCCTTTTGAACTTTCGCTCCTTCCGACTTTTATCTTGCTTGCTCTAATCACCTTACCATTTAATAAATATCCTTTTTGTATCTCTTCAATAACTATTCCCGTCCTCCCCTTGATTTCGCCTACTGATTCATGAAATTCTGGATTAAATTTTTCTCCCATTGCTTTAATTTCTTCAACTCCGTTAGATTCTAAAATGTTTTTCAGCTGATTGTAAAGTTGTTGAATTCCCTCGTTCTTGCTGTGTTGTAAGGCTAACTCAAAACTATCTAAAACCATTAAAATTTCCAAAATCAATCCTTCACTAGCAAATTTATAATAATCAAAAATTTTCTGCTCCTGCTTTTTTTTATAATTTATTAAATCCGCTTTAGCTCTTTGCCAGCCAGCTAAATATTCTTCTTTCTCTTTCTGGCAAGCTTTAAGCTTTTGTTTTATTTTTTTAATTTTATCTTCCGCCCTCGCCGAGGCTTTGGAGGACAAGTCTTCGGGAATATATTCTACTTCATCTTTACCTTTTTTCATAATGCTTCTAATAATCTATTAATATACTCAATTAAAGCTATATTTCTATCATATCTCATCCGCCGAGGTCCTAAAATAGCAATTAATCTCCTACTCCCCGATTTTAATTTCTGTCCCGAAATAATCATACTTAAGCTTTTCATTTGTTTAATTGGATTCTCCTCTCCTATATAAATGCCAACGGTTTCATCCTGAATAATATCGAAAAGTTCTTTAACGTTTCTATCAAGATAATCTAAAATTTTGGCTAATTGATTGCCAAATCCAAATTCTGGCTCTCTCAATAATTTACCTATTCCTGCCCGATAAAACTCTGGTTCGTCAAAGTCCCATAAGCCGCTAACTGCTAAATTAGAAGACATGTCAGCAACAAGACCGGCTATTTTACGCATTAAATGACTATCGCTTTCATCTCCTAAAAAATTTTGATTGAGGAGATTTTGTTCTTGAGTCGTTAGTTGCCTATTTTTCATTAAAGAATTAATAAAAAATCTATAGCCCTTGTCTGTAGGAATTCTCCCGGCTGAAGTATGAGGTTGATATAAATACCCATCTTTCTCTAATTTTTTCATTTCCGTTCTGATAGTCGCCGAGCTGGTGTCAAAACTATATTTCTTAACCAAAATCCCCGAACTCACCGGTTGAGCTGTATTTACATATTCTTCAATAATCGTCTCTAAAATTTTTTGTTCACGGAGATTCATTCTATTAGCAGTCAACGAGAAAGACTGCTAATTTCATTGTATGCTTTCAACAAAAACTGTCAAGCTTTTTGTTGTTTTCGTTATCCATTTTTCCACAAACATTATTTTAAAAATAATTTCTATTGTGCTATACTATATATGTAGATTAGAAGTCTAAACAAAATAATAGAATATGAATATTATTAAATCAAAAAAAATTAGCTGGTTTGATATAAAAAGCCCAAACAAAAAAGATATTAATTATTTAAAAAAGTATTTTAATATTCATCCGATTACCTTAACAGAGCTCTTTTCTCCTACTTTGCGTCCCAGGGTCGAGCACTATGATCATTACCTTTATATGGTCGTTCATTTTCCAATTTATAATTTAAAAAAACAAATTACTATCTCGGCAGAAGTAGATTTTCTTATTACTAAAAATACTCTCATTACTGTTCGTTATGAAGACCTGCCTCCCCTAAAAAAACTTTGGAACAACTATCAGGCGCATAAAGAAATGCGAGGGCATGATTTTAGCGAAACAACCGCTCTTCTTCTTTATCGCATAATGGAAAGTTTATATGGTTTTTCTTCAAGGCAATTAGATCATATCACCCAAAAAATTAATCAAATTGAAAACATAACATTTAAAGAAAAAGGGAGTGAAAGAATAGTTGAAAAAATTTCGCTAGTCCGACGAGATATACTTGATTTCCGAAAAACAATCAAGCCTCAAAAAACCATTCTTGATTCATTAAAAATCAGAGGCATGGAATTTTTTGGCAAACAAATGAAGCCATATTTTATGGATATTATTGGAGACTATCTAAGGGTTTGGAATATATTAGAAAACCATAAAGAAACTCTTTCAGCAATTAGAGAAACAAACGATTCTTTAATATCAAATCGAACAAATCGGGTTGTAAGACTTTTAACAATTTTTTCCGTAATTGTTTTTCCTCTTACTCTCCTGGCATCTATTTTTGGAATGAATACCAAATTCCTTCCCATTGTTGGCAACAAATATGACTTTTGGATAATTTTTGCCTTTATGTTGATTTCAACAATGCTAATGATTCTATTTTTCAAGAGAAAAAAATGGCTTTAAACTATGATGAAAATTTATAACACCTTAACTCGCAAGAAAGAGATTTTTAAACCTCGCCAAGGACGGCGAGTTAATCTTTTTGTATGCGGGCCCACTGTATACGATTATATGCACATTGGTCATGCTAAGACCTATATTCAATTTGATGTCATTGTTAAATATTTAAAATCTAAAAATTATAACGTCTTCTATCTACAAAATATTACTGATTTAGATGATAAGATTATCAGAAAAGCAAAAGAAGAAAAAACCACTCCCCTAAAAATAGCTCAAGAGTTTGAAAAATATTATCATCAAGACGAAAAAGCGCTAGATATTAATTCTGTAACTAAATATGCCAGAGCTACTGATTATATAAAACAAATCGTTAAACAAACAAAAACCCTGCTAGAAAAAGGGTTTGTTTATAAAATCTCTGATGGCTATTATTATGATATCAAAAAGTTTAAAGATTATGGCAAACTTTCCAGACGAACTGCTTTAGGCGCTGAAGATGCTGTTTCGCGAATAGATGAAAGTATAGAAAAAAGAAATAAAGGAGACTTCTGTTTATGGAAATTTTCCAAACCAAACGAGCCAAACTGGAAAGCTGAATTGGGCAATGGTAGACCTGGTTGGCACATTGAAGATACAGCAATTACTCAAACTGAATTTGGATCTCAATATGATATTCATGGTGGAGCCCGAGATTTAATTTTTCCTCACCACGAAGCAGAGATTGCCCAAATGGAAGCTGCTTCGGGTAAAAAGCCGTTAGTAAAATATTGGATGCATACTGGTTTTTTAAATGTCGATGGTAGAAAGATGAGTAAGTCTTTGAAAAATTTTATCACTGTTCAAGATGCTCTAAAAAAATACAGCCCTAAAACTTTAAGATTTTTTTACTTAACCAGCCATTATCGCAGTCCGATTAATTTTAATGAAAAAGCACTAAAAAAAGCCAAAAATAGCTTGGAAAGATTAAATGATTTCACAACAAAAACAAAAACTGGCAAAAAAGATGACTTGCAACTAATTAAAAAAACTAAAACAAAATTTATTCAAACAATGGATGATGATTTTGATACTGTCAAAGCCTTAGCTGTCATTTTTGATTTTATCAAAAAGTGCTACAAAAAGAATATTGGCGGCAAAAAAGCTTATAATTTTCTGAAAGAAATTGACAAAATTTTCAATATTCTTGATTTCAAAAAAGAAATAATCCCCGTAGAAGTCAAAAAACTAATCGCCCAACGTGAAACCGTTCGCAAACAAAAAGACTACAAAAAGTCCGATGAGCTCCGGGAAAAAATCAAAAAACTCGGCTACTGGGTTGACGATACAGTCAAAGGCCCGAAAATCAAGAAACTATAAAAACTATACACACCTTTTTAACAAAAACCTATTTGACGACTAGGTTTTTTATTTGCTATACTAAAACATAAGCATTATGGCTACTAAAACAAAAAGACAAACCAAAGAACAGTCGAAAAAAGAGCCGCTGAAAATTGATAAACAAGCGGCTAAGTTTGATCGTCTTCCGCCACAGAATATTGAAGCAGAACAATCAGTGCTCGGCTCTTTAATGCTTTTAGATAAAAACGCTATTATTAAAATTTCAGATGTTCTTAGGCCAGAAGATTTTTATCGAAGCACCCATCAATTAATTTTTGAAACAATACTAGAACTTTTTGAGAAAAATGAACCAATTGACCTTCTAAGTGTCTCAAATCGATTGGAAGAGAAAGAAAGATTAAAAGAAATTGGCGGAATCAGCTATTTAACCAATCTTATCAATACTGTTCCCAGCGCTGCTAATATTGCCCATTATGCTAAAATTGTTCAAAAGAAAAAACTGCATCGAGATTTAATTAACGCTGCCTACAGTATTACTCAATTAGGTTACGAAGAAATAGAAGACGTAGAAAATCTTGTAGATGAAGCAGAAAAAAGAATTTTTGCTATTTCTCAAAGGTCATTAAGACAATATTTTACTCCGCTTAAGCCGGCTCTCAAAGAAGCCTTTGAAAGAATTGACGCTCTTCATAAAGGTGGCGGATTAACTCTTCGGGGGCTTCCCACAGGTTTCTCCGAATTAGATAATATTTTAGCCGGCCTTCAAAAATCCGATTTTATTATTTTAGCTTCCAGGCCTGGCCTGGGAAAAACTACTCTTGGCTTAGATATTGCTCGACATATAGCAGTTAATGAAAAAATCCCGGTAGGAATCTTTAGCTTGGAAATGTCGGGTTCTCAAGTAGTAGATAGATTACTTTCTACGCAATCTCAAGTAGGTCTATGGAAATTACGAACCGGTCGACTTTCCAGCAGTGGAGAAAATAATGACTTTTCTCAAATTCAAGATGCCATTGGCATTCTTTCCGAAAGCCCGATATTTATTGACGACTCGCCGGCAAGCACAGTTATGGAAGTTCGAACAAAAGCCAGGCGCCTTCAAACAGAACATGGGTTAGGATTAGTTATAGTTGACTACCTTCAATTAATGGAGGAACCTCGCATAAAAACCGAGAATTTGGTCCAAAAAATTACAGAAATATCGCGAGGATTAAAAGCTTTAGCTAGAGAATTGGAAGTTCCGGTGCTTGCTTTGTCTCAACTTTCTCGAGCAGTTGAACAGCGTGAATCAAAAATTCCACGACTTTCTGATTTAAGAGAATCGGGCTCTTTAGAGCAGGACGCTGATGTAGTTCTTTTTATCTCTCGCGAGGATAATTATAAGAAAGATACGGAAAGAAAAAATATTGCCGAAATTCATATAGCAAAACACCGAAATGGTCCCCGTGGAAAAATTGATTTATATTTTAATGATAATTTTGTCAGTTTTCAAAATTTAGAAAAAAATTACAAAGAATAGCCAAATTTTGTTTGAAAATTAATTAGTTATAGTTTATGCTGCCCAAATCAATCAAAAACTTGATAGACAAATTTACTAAATTTCCCTCGGTCGGTCCGCGTCAAGCGGCTCGTTTTGTTTATTGTCTTCTTGAGAAACCAAAAGAAGAAATTGAAGATTTTGCCATGGCAATTTTAAATCTCCAAAAAATAAAAAAATGCGCGCTTTGCTATCAAAATATAGAAAAATCAGAGAAAGAGCAATTCCCATATCTCTGTCCAATCTGTAAAAACGATAAACGAAATAAAACAACTATTTGCATAGTTGAAAAAGATACAGATATTGAGATAATAGAAAAAACTGGCAGATATAATGGGTTGTATCATATTCTTGGAAAAAGTGAAATTAAAAACTTTAACGAAAAAATTCTTCAAGAATTGCATCTCAAAGAATTAATAAAACGAATCAAAGATAACAAAGAAATAAAAGAAGTAATAATTGCCACCAGCGCCACCACTAACGGCGATACGCTGGCACTTTATATATCCCGCCTTCTTAAGCCTCTAAACATTAAAAAAACCCGCCTGGGACGCGGATTATCTACTGGCAGTGAGTTAGAATATATGGACGAAGAAACCCTAAGCCAGGCATTACTTGGCAGAAAATAATTTTATTATTTCAACTTCTGCGCATGGCTGGCGGTGGCCAGTTTTTTTCTTATATCTTTTTTTAGACTTATATTTGAAAATAACAATTTTTTTACCTTTTCCTTGCTTTAAAATTTTAGCAATAACCTTAGCATTTTTCACCAAAGGAGCGCCAAGCTCTAATTTTTTATCTTTCTGAATTAATAAAACATCGGCAAATTTTATTTCTTTGCTTTCGTCCTTGTTCGCCTTAGCTTTGACAGTGGCGGGCATTTTCAACTTCTCAATTTTAATCTTATCTCCAGGAGAAACAAGATATTGCTTGCCTCCTGTTTTAATTACTGCTTTCATAGTTTATTTTTTT
>CAZYRO010000018.1:0-9184 GCA_964649435.1 uncultured Candidatus Saccharibacteria bacterium
TTATTTTCATAATACTTCTGGCGCTAAAGAAATTATCTTGTTAAATCCTTTATCCTTTAATTCTCTTGGAATCGGCCCGAAAATACGTCCCCCTTTGGGATTCATTCCGTCTAAAATAACAGCGGCATTTTCATCAAAACGAATATAAGAACCATCTATTCGCCTAATTGGCTTTTTTTGCCTAACAATTACTGCCTTAACTATATCCTTTTTCTTAACTAATTTTCTTGGCTCGGCTATTTTTATCGAAGCAGTAACAATATCACCAACTCGAGCATACCTTCTTCTTGAGCCGCCCAATACCTTAATTACTCGGATTAATTTGGCTCCGGTATTATCCGTAATTTTTAAATTTGTTCCAGCTTGAATCATATTCCCTTGACCGTTGGTCTCGGTCAAATTAAAAATTAATCCATTCGACAAGCTCAGGATTAATGCTGAGCAACGTCGAAGCATTAAAAGTCGAAAATTAAAAGTTACAATAAAAAGTTAAAAATATTTTGAATTTTATACTGAAATTTTAGACTTTGGACTTTTAACTTTGGACTTTGGACTTTGTTAGTTCTTCAACAACTACCCACTTCTTGCCCTTCGAAATTGGTTTGCTTTCTTGAATCACAACTTTATCCCCGATTTTATATTTATTTTCTGAATCATGAGCTTTGTATTTCTTATGAACCTTATAGCGTTTTTTATAACGTGGATGCTGTTTTAATCGTTCCACTAAAACAACAATGGTTTTATCCATTTTATCAGAAACAACGACACCCCTTAAAGTTCTTTTGATTGTTTTTTTCTGATCTTTAGTTTTCATAAATATTATATAGTAGATTTCTCTTCCTTCAACAATGTCGATATCCTCGCAATATCTCTTTTTGTCTGTCTAATCTCTTTAATATTCTTCACTTTGCCGCCAGCTAAATTAAATCTTAGTTCGCGCGACTTATCTCTTAATTCGATAAGAGTTTGTTGAAGTTCTTTATTTGATTTTCTTCTTAGCTCGCGTATTTTCATATTTATCTCTTAATAAATCTAGTTTTAATCGGCAATTTATGGCCGGCTAATCTCATCGCTTCTCGAGCTATTTCTTCTGTAACTCCATCCATTTCAAAAATAATTCTGCCAGGCTTTACCGGCGCAACATAATGATCAATGCTTCCCTTCCCTTTACCCATAGGCACTTCAATTCCTTTTAGAGTTATTGGTTTGTCTGGAAAAACTCTAATCCATATTTTTCCTCCCCTCTGAACATATCTTGTTATTGCTCTACGGGCTGCTTCAATCTGGCGAGCAGTTAGCCATGCATTCTGTTCTACTTTTAAACCAAAACTACCAAAACTTAATTCGGCTCCGCTTTTCGTTATCTTTGTCCGCGAATGGCCTTTTTGCCATTTTCTATGTTTTACTTTTTTAGGTTGAAGCATGTTAGTTACTGGAATTTCTCTCCTTTATAAATCCATACTTTTACTCCGATAACTCCGTAAGTGGTATAAGCATTAATGCAAGCATAATCAATATCGGCCCTAAGAGTTTGCAAGGGCATTTCTCCTTTTTTTAACCACTCTCGCCGCGCCATTTCGGTTCCGCCAAGCCTACCCGAAACAGAGATTTTAATTCCTTTAACCTCGGAATTTCCTATGGTTTTATCTATAGATCGCTTAATTATTCGCCTAAAAGGCATTCTTCTTTCAAGTTGACCCGCAACATCTTGAGCTACAATCATGGCATGAGTTTCTGGATTTTTTATTTCCTCTATATCTATTTTTATATTTAAACCCCTAGTTTTTCCTTTAAATATTTCGCTGATTATCTTTCTTTTAATCTCTTGAACGCCAGCCCCGCCTCGACCTATAACAATTCCTGGTCGAGCCGCATAAATTATAATATTAACTAAGTTGACCGAACGCTTAATCTCTATTTCTTTAACTCCCGCTTGTTTCAAATAAGCCATAATAAATTTCCGCAAATAGTAATCTTGCTTTAAATATTCTTGATATTTCTTTTTACTACTAAACCACAGAGATTTCCAATTAGCGGTATATCCCAATCGAAAAGCCCGCGGATGAACTTTATGTGACATATTGTTTAAAATGACTTGCGTCGAAACATTTTTTTAACGTTGCCAAATGTTTGGCGAGTCCAGAATTTCTTTTTAGATTTGGAAGTAGTTGAATAAGGGCGAGAAGGCGGAACCGACATGGGCTTGAGAATGGATTTTTTTTCTTTTTCAATTCCCTCGACCGGCGTTTTTCCTTTAATCTCTTCTCTTTCTTTCAATTTAACTACTTCGGGTTTGGTAGCCGGTTTTTTCTTCGGCTTCACCTCTTTTTTTGTTTCTAAAACTAAATTTATATGACTTGTACGTTTCATAATAGGAGCCGCCCTGCCCATCGCTCTAGCTCGCCAGCGTTTTGTAGTTGGCCCTTCATTAACCTGAATTTCAGAAATAAATAAATTATCTTTTTCTACGCCAAAATTATGCTGAGCATTGGCCACTGCCGAATTTAAAAGCTTTAAAATTGGCTCAGCTGCTCGCTTGGTTAGAAACTTTAATTGATTCTCCGCTTCTCTCACATCCACACCCCTAATAAGATCAGCTACTAATCTGACTTTTTTGGGAGATATTCGAAGATGATTTAATTTAGCTATTACCTTCATTTTTTTTGCTCTGCCTCTCTCTGTCTTTTTCCTCCATGTTTAACAAATTTTCTAGTTGGAGCAAACTCACCTAGTTTATGGCCAACCATATCCTCGGCAACAAAAACCGGAATATGAATTTTACCATTATGAACGCCAAAAGTAAAACCGACCATCTCTGGAGTAATAGTACAAGCCCGGGCCCAAGTTTTAATTACTGTTTTATCGCCCGCTCTCAACTTCTTAATTTTCTTTATTAATTTTTCGTCCACATAAGGACCTTTTTTTAAACTTCTAGACATAGATAATGCGAATAATACTTATCTTTTACGTTTTTTTCTTCTATTAATTATAAACCTATTAGAATATTTTTTCTTTTTTCTTGTCTTTACTCCATAGGCTTTTTTGCCCCATGGAGTTTTTGAACCTTTAAGCATGCCGACTGGCGACCTACCTTCCCCTCCACCATGAGGATGATCGACCGGATTCATTGCTACTCCTCGGACAGTCGGCCTTTTCCCTAACCAACGCGAACGACCGGCCTTGCCTATCTTGATAAATCTATGCTCCGACTTGCTTAATGAACCAATTGTGGCCATAGCGTTCTCGGAAACCATTCTAATTTCCGAAGATGGCAATATTAAATGAACATAACCACTTTCAATAGCTGTTACTTGAGTGCCTGTGCCAGCTGAACGAACAATTTGGCCTCCCTTGCCCGGGATAAGTTCAATATTATAAACAAAAGTGCCAATTGGTATATTTTTTAAAAACATTCTATTCCCGAGCTTTAAAGGAACTTTTTCTCCAGTAATAATTTCATCTCCTACTTTTAAGCCTTGAGGCGCTAAAATATATCTTTTTTCTCCATCCTTATAAGCAATAAGAGATATATAAGCCGACCTGTTAGGATCATATTCTATGGATTCAATTTTCGCCGGAATATCAAATTTATCTCTTTTAAAATCAATTATTCGATATTTTCTCTTATGACCGCCTCCTCTATGCCTAACCGTGATTCTCCCTTGCTTGTTCCGTCCTGCTTTTTTCTTAAGAGACTTAACAAGCGGCTTATAAGGTTTATTAGCAGTTAAAACTTTTTTATGTTCTATTCCGGTCATTTTTCTTCGACCAGAACTTGTAAGTTTATAAATTTTCATTTTAACGTGGAATTATTTCAATTTTCTCTCCTTTTTTTAAGGTCACCACTGCTTTCTTGCAGCCTGTTTTAAATCCTTTAATTCCTCTAAGTATTCTTTGCTTTCTGTGAATATTAATTATATTGACATCTTTCACTTTCACCCCATAAAGATTTTCAACAGCTTTTCTAACTTCAGTTTTATTTGCCTTAGGATAAATTTTAAAAATATATTTATTTTTCTCAGCTAAAATAGTAGCTTTTTCGCTAACATGAGGTTCTTTTAAAATTTTATAAACTTTCCGTAGGTCTTTCTTTTTAACGGACGGTCGTTTGACTGACGGCTTTCCCGCCAAAACCTTTTCGGATTTAGGCGGGCCCGCCTGAATAGGCTTCGCCTTTTCGGCGGGTTTTTTAGGTTTCTTCTTGAATAAAGATTTAAGCTTTTTGAACATAAGTTTCTTGAATTATTTTAATCGCCTTTTTGGGCATTAATAAATATTTAAACGATAACAAATCTAAAATATTTAAACTATCTGCCCGAAGAATTTTTGCAAAGGAAATATTTCTACTGGCTTTAACTATATTCTCATCTTTTTCTGGAATTACCACTAAAACACTTTTTGTTTGTTTTTTGTTTCTGGACTGCCCTGCAACTGCTGGAGTTTCTTGTTTCTTAAAGATGCTTTCTAATGTTTTTGCCATTATTTTTGTTTTTGGTTCTTTTATTTCTAATTTGTCCAGTAATATCAACTCACTATCCTTAACTTTAGAAGTTAGAACCATAAACAGCGCTTTTCTCTTCATTTTTTTATTAATTTTTTTCTTAAAAATTCTTTTCTTTGTTGGCCCAAAAGTAGCTCCACCTCCCCGCCAAATTGGAGAGCGAATAGAGCCATGGCGCGCTCGCCCGGTTCCTTTTTGACGCCAGGGTTTTCTGCCTCCTCCACGAACTTCGCTTTTATCCTTGGCATGAGCTAAAACTTGACGTTTATTCGCCATTTGAGCAACTACTACCTGATAAATCAGGTCGGCATTTATCTTTACATCAAAAATTTCCGGCGGCAACGCGGCTGTCCCGATTTTTTTACCTTCTGTATTATAAATTGGTGTAGAAACACTTGGCATAAATAAGTAAATATAATAATATTCAACCCTTTTATTCTTGTGATAAAACTTCAACTAGGCCGCCATTTGGACCCGAGATTGCGCCTTTTACTGCTAAAATATTATTTTCCGAGTCTACTTTTATCACCTTCAGCCCTCTTATAGTAATTCGTTCAGCTCCCGCGTGACCGGGCATTTTTTTTCCTTTTACAACTCTCTCGGGAAAAGCCGAACCAATAGAACCAGGCGTACGTAAAACATGCCGATGGCCGTGCGTAGCCGGTCCGCCGCTAAAACCATGCCTTTTAACTACTCCCTGGAATCCCTTACCCTTTGAAACACTTGAAATTTTAACAATATTTCCTTCTTTAAATATGTCTACGCTTATTTTATCACCAACTTTGTATTTTCCGCCTTCGGCAGACCCGCTGTAGGCGGGAAATTCTCTTAAATATTTATAGGGTTTGTCTTTTTGCGGTTTTTTAACTTTTTTATTTTTCAGTTTTTCAAAGCCAACTTGAATCGCTTGATAATCGTCTTTTCCTTTGGTTTTTATCTGAGTAACAAAACAAGGCCCTGCTTTAATAACCGTCACGGGAATGATGTGTCCTTGTTTATTAAAAATTTGGCTCATGCCTTGTTTTTTACCCAATAAAAATTTCATCATGATAACTACGAATTACGAATGAAAATACACGAATAAAATAAATGCCGGGATTACCCGGCATTTACACGGACATTCCCCAAATAACTATGTTACAACTCTTGTAAAGAAAGATTCATAAAAAATATTAGCATATTCGTAAAAAAATTGTATTTCGTAGCCTATTGCTACATTTTTACTTCAATATCTACTCCTGCCGGTAAATTCAAATTCATCATTGCGTCTATAACTCTTGGAGTTGGATCATAAATATCTATCAAACGTTTATGAACTCGCATCTCATATTGCTCTCTGGAATCTTTATGAACAAAACTACTCCTGTTCACGGTATATTTGTGAATTTGAGTAGGTAACGGTATAGGTCCTACAACTTTTGCTCCCTGGCGCTCGGCAGTTTCCATTATCTGCCTGGCTGATTGGTCGATAATTTTATTATCGTAGGCCTTTATTTTAATTCGAAGTCGCTGTTTAGACTCTTCGACTTTCTTAACCTTCTTTTTAACTGCCATAACTCGCTAATAAAAAACTAAATCTATATTAATTTGTAAGATTAGTTAATGATTTTAGTAACAACTCCAGCTCCAACCGTTTTTCCGCCTTCTCTAATAGCAAATCTTTGTTTTTCTTCAAGAGCCACCGGTGCCAATAATTTAATTTTTAACTTAACAGTGTCGCCAGGCATTACCATCTCGGTTCCCTCCGGAAGAGTTACCCCACCAGTAACATCAGTAGTTCGAATATAGAATTGAGGTTTATACCCAGCAAAAAAAGGAGTATGACGACCGCCTTCTTCTTTAGCCAAAATATATATCTCCCCTTCGAATTCAGTGTGAGGAGTTACGCTGCCGGGTTTAACAATTACCTGTCCTCTTTCAATGTCTTCTTTTTTAATTCCTCGAAGCAAAATTCCAGCATTATCTCCCGCTCGTCCTTCGTCTAATGATTTATTAAACATCTCAATCCCGGTAACTACGGTTTTTCTAGTATCCTGTAAACCAACAATTTCTACTTCTTCATTAATTTTTATAATCCCTCGCTCAATTCTTCCGGTAACTACCGTCCCTCGCCCTTCAATTGAAAAAATATCTTCAATTGGCATAAGAAACGGCTTATCAATATCTCGTTGAGGTTCTGGAATATTCTCGTCAATAGCCTTAAGAAGTTCGTCAATTGATTTTAAATCTTCTTCAGATCCTTCCAGCGCTTTTAAGGCCGATCCCTTAATTACTATAGCCTTATCCCCGTCAAATTCATATTTAGTCAAAAGCTCCCTTATTTCTGTCTCAACTAAATCTATAAGCTCGGGATCATCTACTTGATCAGTTTTATTAAGATAGACAATAATATTCGGAACGCCTACCTGACGAGCAAGAAGAATATGCTCACGAGTTTGAGGCATTGGACCATCAGCAGCTGAAACCACTAATATTGCTCCATCCATTTGAGCAGCCCCTGTAATCATATTTTTAATATAATCAGCATGTCCGGGCGCATCAATATGAGCATAATGCCTTTTCTCGGTTTCATACTCAACATGAGCAAGGGCAATAGTAATCCCCCGCTCTTTTTCTTCTGGGGCATTGTCAATTTCATTTACGCCTTTTTCTGAAGCAATAAACCCTTTTGATTTTTGTCTTTTAAGTATGGCCGCTGTTAATGTAGTTTTGCCATGATCAACATGACCAATAGTTCCCACATTAACATGTGGTTTTGTTCTTTCAAATTTTTCTGCCATTTATTTTGTAGAGGCGGATTTACGCGGATAATTACGCGGAATAACGCAAAAAACTCTGTGTAAATCTGCGTTCTTATCTGCATCTATCTGCTTCTATTAACTAGTTTTCAACACTTAGTTTAATATTTATTTTAAAATATGTCAACTATTAACTTTAAGCTTATCGAATTAATCGACCTTTCAACTATTTCTTCTTACCTTCGATAATCTCTTGAGTTATATTTCCCGGCACCTCCGCATAATGGTCAAATTCCATCGTAAATGTCCCTCTGCCTTGAGTCATGGAGCGAATCTGGGTAGCATAACCAAACATTTCAGCTAAAGGCACCTTAGAATCAATTATTTTCATATTAAGACGATCCTCCATTTTCTCAATTCTTGCTCTTTTACTATTTAAATCTCCCGCAACATCTCCCATAAATTCCTGAGGAACAATTACCTCAACTCTCATAATTGGTTCTAATAATACCAATCCGGCCTTTTTAGCAGCTGATTGAAACGCCATTGAACCGGCGATTTTAAAGGCCGCTTCTGAAGAGTCTACTTCATGAAAAGAACCATCATACAAAGTGACCCTGGAATCAACTAAAGGATAACCAGCTAAAATCCCCTTGTCCATAGCGCCTTTAACTCCTTTTTGAACAGCCGGAATAAATTCGTGCGGAATAATTCCTCCTTTTATAGCATTAATAAACTCAAATCCTTTGCCTCGTTCTTGAGGCTCTACTCTTAACCAAACATGTCCATACTGACCTCGGCCTCCGGTTTGACGAATATATTTTCCTTCGGCTTCAGCCACTTTTTTAATTGTTTCTTTATAAGCAACTTGGGGACGGCCTATGCCAGCTTCTACTTTAAATTCTCTAAGCATTCTATCTACTAAAATTTCCAGATGTAATTCTCCCATTCCGGAAATTATTGTTTGTCCGGTTTCTTGGTCTACTTTCATTTTAAAAGTCGGATCTTCTTCTGATAATCTCTTTAAAGCTAAACTCATTTTTTCCTGATCGGCTTTGCTCTTGGGTTCAATGGAAATGGAAATAACCGGTTCGGGAAAAACAATTTTTTCTAGAATAATGGGATTGCTCGGGTCGCATAAAGTATCGCCCGTAGTCGTATTTTTTAATCCTACTGCCGCTCCAATCTCTCCTGTATATATTTCCTTAACTTCTTCACGTTTATCAGCATGCATTCGCAATATTCGCCCTATTCTTTCTTTTTGATTATTTATTGAATTTAAAATATAAGAGCCGGCAAATAGTTTTCCCGAATAAACCCGAAAATAAGTTAAACTGCCAACATAAGGATCGGTGGCAACCTTAAAAGCCAAAGCAGAAAAAGGCGCATCGTCTTTTACTTCCCGAACCAATTTTTCTTCGGTTTTTGGCTTAAGCCCTTCTGTTGAATGTAAGTCTGCGGGTGATGGCAAATAATATACTATAGCATCAATTAAAAGTTGAACGCCCTTATTCTTTAAAGCCGACCCGCAAAGCACAGGAACTAACTTATAATCTATTGTTGCCTTTCGCAATGTATCCTTAAGTTCTTCTATGCTAATTTCCTTTCCGTCTAAATATTTCTCCATCATCTTATTGTCCTGTTCAACGATTTTTTCAATCAATGCATTTCTTTGTTTTTTTGTCTCATTTTTTAAGGGTTTGGGAATTTCTTTATCAACAATTTTTTCTCCTTGTTCCCCCTCAAAATAATAAGCTTTTTGCGTTAAAAGATCTATTACCCCTTCATATTTGCTTTCTAGACCAATAGGAATTTGCAGAAGCACAGCATTTGGTGTTAGCTTTTCTAAAATAGATTGAAAGCTTTTCTCAAAATCAGCTCCAATTCTATCAAGCTTATTTATAAAACATATTCGAGGCACTTTAAATTTATCAGCTTGACGCCA
>CAZYRO010000019.1:0-9038 GCA_964649435.1 uncultured Candidatus Saccharibacteria bacterium
TCGTTCCCACGGAATGGTTTTGGCAGCTGATGGTCGAAAAATGAGTAAATCTTTTGGCAATGTTATTAGTCCTGATGAAATTATTAAAGGTTATGGCGCTGATAGTCTGCGTCTTTATGAAATGTTTATGGGTCCCTTTAGTCAGGCAATTAATTGGAGCACTAAAGGGTTGGAGGGTTGTTATAGGTTTTTAAAAAAAGTTTGGGTTTTGTTTGGTGACGAAAAAAAGATTAACCCTTCGACAGGCTCAGGGCGAACCAGCAAAGAGCTGGTTCGAAAACTTCATTATACTATTAAAAAAGTAAGTAATGATTTGGAAAATATGAAGTTCAATACTGCGGTTTCGGCAATGATGGAGTTTACTAATTTATGGCAAGAAGAGAAAAATGTTTTATCTAAAAAAAACGCTGAAAATTTCCTTAAGATTTTAGCGCCATTTACCCCACATATTTGTGAGGAAATCTGGTCTTATTTAGGAAACAAAGATTCTATTTCTAAAGAACAGTGGCCAAATTACGATGAGAAATTAATTAAAAAAGAAACCTTTGAATTGGTTATTCAAATAAACGGCAAAGTCCGCAGTAAACTCGAGGTTAATGTAAATATTTCAGAAGACGAGGCGAAAAGCCTTGCCCTGTCGGATGACAGGGTCAAAAATTGGCTAAAGAACCAGTCTCCTAAGAAAATAATTTTTGTCAAAGAGAGATTGGTGAATATTGTGGTATAGTGACTGGTTTATATATTTTTGTAAAGGTATACAAAAATTTTTTAATGTGGTATGATAAATTCTTAGATTTGGACTTTGAAAATTAGTTGAGAGGGAAAAATGAGGATTAAATTAATATTTATTCGTCATGGTGAAACTGATTGGACAGAGAAAAAGAGACTGCAGGGCAGGTTAGATATTCCGCTTAATAAAAAAGGTAAAAAGCAGATAGAAAAAACGGCAGTCAAACTTAGAAGACTTGGAGTAAACCCCAGCTTAATTGTTAGCTCTCCCTTGAGAAGAGCCAGACAGTCAGCTGTTATCATTGCTAACATATTCAAAATTCCTTTTACAGTTGATAAAAACTTATCAGAAAAAGATCTTGGCGAATTGGCTGGAAAGACCCGGCAAGAGGTTAAGGAGCAGTATAATCTGGTTTTTAAACAATTAAACGGAAACCAATACTATGATTATAGTATTTATGGAGGCGAAAGCATTGAAGGCACTAAAGCTAGAATAGAAGCATTTTTGAATAGCATAGAAAGGAATTACAAAGATGAAACAATTATTGTGGTAACTCATGCAGGGATTTTAAGATTTTTATTTTCCGAGTTTTTTTCCGACATAGAAATAGATTTTCAGAGCGGAATAAAACCAGGCAGTTATTACATTTTAGAGCTTTAATTTAGTAACATATTAGTAACTAAGCCTTGACTTAAACAGTCAAGGCTTTTATTATTACCGAATTATATTGACAAGTGTTAACAATTTATGGTATGATATTACGTTGAACAGTTTTTTGAAAACTGAAAAATTTTGTATCTAGGAGGAATTATGGATATTAAAAGAATTTTAGTAATTTTTATAATTGCATTCTTGTTATTTAGTGGAAAAATTTTTGCTGTTGATGTTGATCAAGGTAATATAAGTCAGTATAAAGAAATCGAAAATTATCTTAATAAAATTCTCGATTTCCACGAAGAAACTTTAAAGAAAATAATAGCAAATTTACCAAAAGATAAACGGGATTGGTATGCGCCTCTTTATGAAGATTATCAAGTGATTGTTGAATCTTGCGACGAACCATTTGCTTTTGTTGACTTAGCTACTAAGTCTTCTCAGAAATATATTCATATTAGCAAGGGGTATTTATGGGCCAGAATTATGCTTAGGGAGAGAATAATTAATTGGGAATTGAAAAGCGAGGCAGAGTTAGCAGGAATATTGGCTCATGAGTTAGGTCATCTTGTTTTGGTTCAGGGCAGAAAGATAATTATTTCTGATGAAGAATATGTAAAGCAGGAAGTGACGGTTGATGCTTTTGCGGCTAGTTTATTACTTAAGGAAAGATATCAGCCCTTGGTTGTTGTAAATACTTTAGAGAAGTACTTAGAGAATTGTTATGATTATTTTGAACATTTTGTATCCAAGTACGTTTTTCAGAAACGAATTCAATTAGTTAAAAAGATGGTTTTAGAAGCTATGGCTAAATTTCCATCTAATGAATACAAAAAATTTATTATTGCAACTCAAGAGGAATTTGAGAAAATCAAAGAATTAATAAGAGCGGAAAATACTTCGCTTTTTACCCCGTAAAATTTCTTTGCGGGTTTTACCCCGCAGAATCTTTTTGCGGGGTTTATTTTTTTAGATGAAAATGGTAAGGTAAAAAGGAATATGTGTGGAATTATTGGTTATATTGGAAATAAAAATGCTATTTCTATTGGCCTTGATGGACTAAAGCGTTTAGAATATCGGGGGTATGATTCGGCGGGCATGGCAGCTTTAGGAAAAAGAAATAAAGTTTATTATAAAAAATTAGCCGGTCGGATAACCGGACTGGAAGAGCAACTTCAAAAAAAGAATATTGACTCTAATCTTGCTATAATGCATACTCGTTGGGCAACTCATGGCAAGCCAACCAGTAGAAATGCTCATCCTCATTGGGACTGCAAAAAAGAAATTTTTGTTGTTCACAATGGAATTATTGAAAATTATAAGGAGTTAAAAGAGAAACTTGAAAAAGAAGGACACAATTTTAGTTCAAAAACCGACACAGAAGTTTTAGCTCATTTGATAGAAAAATTTTTTAAGAATAATTTAGAAGAAGCGGTTAGAAAAGCATTAAAATTAGTCAAAGGTACTTATGGCTTGGCAGTGATTTCTAAAAATGATTCTAATAAAATTGTAATTGCTCGCAACGGCAGTCCATTATTAGTGGGTATCGGAGAAAATGAATACATTGTTGCTTCTGATGCTTCAGCCATTATTGGCTATACTAAAAAAGTTGTTTATTTAAATGATGGCGAAATTGGCATTATTACCCCAAAAGATTTTAAAGTTCTAACCTTAAATAGGCAAACAGTAAAAAAAGATATTCAGGAGCTTGAATGGAACATTGAAGAAGCTGAAAAAGAAGGATTTCCTCATTTTATGTTAAAAGAGATATTTGAACAACCCGAGACAATTAAAAATGCTATTAGAGGAAGACTTGTTACGAAAGAAGGATTAGCAAAATTGGGAGGATTGGAAGATGTTGAAAAAAAACTTCGCAAGATTAAAAAAATAGTTATTATTGCTTGCGGTACCTCTTATTACGCCGGATTGGTTGGAGAATATATGCTGGAAGAATATGCTGGAGTTCCAACTGAAGTAGAGTATGCTTCGGAATTTCGTTATCGGAAACCAATATTAAACAAAAATACTGCAGTATTAGCTATTTCTCAATCCGGAGAAACCGCTGATACTTTAGCGGCAATTAAAGAAGCAAAAAGAAAAGGTGCTTTAACTTTAGGAATTGTTAATGTGGTTGGCAGCAACATTGCCAGGGAAACTGAGGCAGGTATTTATAATCATGCCGGTCCGGAAATTGGAGTAGCTTCTACCAAGGCCTTTATTTCTCAACTTGCTATTTTAACTTTACTTACTTTATTTTTGGGTAGACAACGCCAGATGTCATTAATAATGGGTAAAAGAATTGCTGAAGGACTTAGCAGGATTCCTTATCTGATTAAAAAGATTTTAACTCTGGATGACGAAATTAAAAAAATTGCTAAAAAATATTATAAATTTGATAATTTTTTATATATTGGTAGAAAATATAATTATCCGGTTGCTCTTGAAGGAGCATTGAAATTAAAAGAAATTTCCTATCTTCATGCCGAAGGATACGGAGCGGGTGAGATGAAACATGGACCTATTGCTTTGATTGATAAGAACTTTCCCGTTTTAGCTATAACGCCCTCTGACAGTGTTTATGAAAAGATGATTAGCAATGTCGAAGAAATCAAAGCCAGGGACGCTTCAGTAATTGCTATTGCAACCAAAGGAAATAAAAAAATCGAAAAATTAGCTAATAATGTAATTTATATTCCTAAAACTTTAGAAATGTTAACTCCAATTTTATCAGTTATTCCACTTCAACTTTTGGCATATTATATTGGAATTTTACGAGGTTGTGATGTTGACAAGCCTCGTAATCTTGCTAAATCAGTTACAGTGGAATAATTCAAGTATGGCAGATAAACTAAAAAATATAGTAGTTATTGGTGGTGGAACCGGGACCTTTACTGTGCTATCAGGCCTAAAAAAATATCCGCATAATTTAACGGCTATTGTTTCTATGGCTGATGACGGCGGTTCGACAGGTAGATTAAGAGATGAATTAGGCGTTTTACCGCCTGGAGATATTCGTCAATGCCTGGTTGCTTTATCCGAGGCAGATTTATCTTTAAGAAAGTTATTTAATTATCGTTTTGAGAGCGGTAATTTGAAAGGATACAGCTTTGGAAATCTTTTTATTAGTGCTTTTGAAAAAATTACGGGCGATATTAATAAAGCTTTAATTGATATTAGTAATGTTTTAAAAATAAAGGGGAAGGTTTTGCCCGTGACTTTGGATAAAGTTCAGTTAAAGGCTAAATTAGAAAACGGCGTGGAACTGAATGGTGAAAATGAAATAAATAATTCTTGGCTTCTTTCAAAATTCGGAATTAAAAAATTATTTTTAAATCCGCGGCCAAAAGCAAATCCTAAAGCAATTCAATCAATTTTAGATGCAGATATAATTATAATCGGACCCGGTAATATTTACTGCAGCATTGTACCCAATTTTTTAATTAGAGGGATTCCAGAAGCAATTAAGAAATCAAAAGCAATAAAAATTTATAATTGTAATTTAATGACCAAACATGGGCATACTGACAGATTTTCAGTTTATGATTTTGTTAATGTCATCGAACAATATTTAGGCAGTAGAATTTTTGATTATATTACTTTCAACGCCAAGAAACCATCATCGGCGCTTTTAACTAAATATTCAAGCGAAGGAGAGTGGGTTGAGTTTAATAAAAAGATTTCTGATGATAAAAGATTTGTGGGAGCTGATTTAGTAAGTTCAATATTTTATTGTCAGAATCCCGCGGATGAATTAAAAAGGACCTTAATTCGTCACGATTCTGATAAATTAGCAAAAACAATAATTTCTTTATTGAAGTAAGTATTTAATGCGAAACTCTAAATATTTACTTTTACTTCAATCATAGCAAAAGTTGTCCTTTTTAAATTATGAAGATTATAAGAATAAATCCGAAGAATCCAGAAAAAGAGATTATTGCTAAAGTAGCAGGGGCATTGAAAAAGGGCAAAGTTGTTGTTTATCCGACTGATACGGTTTATGGGTTGGGGGCTAATGCGCTTGACGAAAAAGCAGTGGAAAAAGTTTTTGAGATAAAGAAAAGGAATTTTAAAAAGCCAATATCAATTATTGTTAGAGATATTGAAATGGCAAGAAAGGTAGCAAGTTTTGGAAAAGATGTTGAAAATATCTTAGAAAAAATCCTACCTGGGCCAGTAACAATTATTTTATATAAGAAAAAAATCTTGCCAGATATTTTAACTGGAGGAAGCAAAAAAATCGGTCTACGGATTCCTGAGTGTAAATTTACCAAAGCACTAATGAAGAAATTAGATTTTCCAATTACTGCCACCTCAGCTAATATTTCCGGAAAGTCAATCAAAGGTAGGCCTTCTACTGTTATAGATTTAACCGGTCCAAAACCAAAAATCCTTCGAGTTGGGGCGGTAACTAAGAAAGAATTATCAAAAATTTTATGTATCGACTTTTAGAATTTGAAGAACTTTATTTAAAAACCAAATTAGCGCCGGGCTTGGTGTCGCTTTATTCTAATAGAATTATCCAACAAATAGCTTCGGGTTTGGTTGGCTTATTTTTACCCATTTTTCTTTTTATTTATCTTGGAGCTTCTATTCATAAAGTTCTTTTATTTTATATAACTAGTTTTATTCTTTTTGGCTTACTTGTTCCTTTGGGCGCTATGCTGATGTCAAGAATTGGTTTAAAGATTTCAATGATTTTAGGGTCATTGTTTTTGATTGGTTATTTTATTTCTTTGTATCTGCTTAGTAATAATTGGTTTATCGCTTTATTCTTAGCTTTAGCCGCTATTACACTTTTTAGAATGTTATACTGGATACCTTATCATACCGACTTTGCCGAATTTACCAACAAAAGAAGTCGAGGAAAAGAGATTGCTCTTCTGGTTTCGGTTACCACCTTGATCGGTATTTTTCTACCTTTTTTTGCCGGCTTGATTCTTGATAAATTTAATTTTTCTGTTTTATTTCTAATATCAATAATAATTGCCAGCATTTCAATAATTCCTATTATTTTAGTAAAGTCAGTCCAGGAAAAATATAGCTATTCTTATTGGCAAACATTTAAAGAATTGTTTAAGAAAAAAAATAGGAAACTTTTTTTGGCTTTTAGCGGAGATGGAGCAGAAACAGTAGTGGGAATGGTTGTGTGGCCAATTTTTATTTTTCAGTTACTAAAAGGAGACTATCTTGCCGTAGGTATTGTAACTTCTTTAATTGTTCTTGCTTCAATTACACTTCGATTAATTATTGGCGCTTTAACTGACAAAATAAGCAAAAGACGATTAATAAAAATTGGTTCTGTTTTATACTTCTTTGGCTGGTTTGGCAAAATATTTGTTCAAACAGCTTTTCAGATTTTTGTTGTTAGCAGTTATCATAGTTTTGCGGCAATTGTTAGAAGGACGCCGTTTACTACTCTGATGTATGAACAGGCGGCAGATAGGGGTCATTATGTTGATGAGTATACTGTTTTAAGAGAAATTGCCTTAAATCTTGGCAGGGTTTTAATGTTGGTTTTACTATTTGTTTTATATCTTTTTACCGGTTTAAATTTTGGTTTTATTTTAGCGGCCATAGCATCACTATTAATTAATATTCTATGACCATATTAAAAGATTTAATTGAGAAAGAAAAATGCAGGCAAATTGAAACAATCAATCTTATTCCTTCGGAGAATTACCCTTCAAAGGCAGTTCTTGAAATGATGGGAACAATTCTGATTAGTAAATACTCGGAAGGTTATCCCGGAAAGCGCTATTATGCTGGCAATGAAATTTATGACCAGATTGAACTTTTAGCTCAAAAAAAAGCTAAAGAAATTTTTAACCTGCCTGCCGGCAAGGCAGGAACAGGCAATAATTATCATGTTAATGTTCAGCCGTATTCCGGCACTCCAGCTAATTTAGCTGTTTATTTAGCGGTTTTGAATTTTGGCGATAAGATAATGGGAATGAATTTATCATGCGGAGGCCATTTAAGTCACGGGCATAAAGTTAATTTTTCGGGTAGAGCTTATAAAATTATCCAATATGGAGTTAATCAAGAAACTGGAAGAATCAACTATGATGAAATTAGAAAATTAGCTAAAAAATATAAACCAAAATTAATTATTTCTGGTGCCACTGCTTATCCTCGAAAGATTAATTTCAGAAAGTTTCATCAAATTGCCAAAGAGGCCGGGGCAATTTCAATGGCCGATATTTCTCATATTGCCGGATTGATTGTGGCTGATTTACATCCAAGTCCGTTTCCTTTTACTGATATTGTTACTACTACTACTCATAAAACTTTGCGAGGGCCTCGTGGAGCAGTGATATTTTGTAAGAATAAATTTGCTTCGGCGATTGATAAAGCGGTTTTTCCCGGAATTCAAGGAGGTCCTCATAATAATATTACCGCGGCAAAATTAGTTTGTTTTGAAGAAGCTAAAAAACCGACCTTTAGAAAATATCAAAAACAAGTTTTAAAAAATGCTAATGTTTTGGCTGAAGAATTGAAAAATTACGGATTTAATCTTATTTCTGGTGGCACTGATAATCATTTAATTTTAATAGATCTTCGAGATAAAAAAATTACCGGGAAAGAAGCTGAAGAACGATTAGAAAAAGCTGGGATTATTGTAAACAGAAATACTATTCCAGACGATTTTCGCAAACCTTTTAACCCTTCAGGAATTCGCTTAGGGACGCCAGCAATTACTACTAGAGGAATGAAAGAAAAAGAAATGGAAAAAATCGCCGAGTGGATTAATAGGGTTATAAATAATAAAGAAGAAGTTGAAAAAGTTAGCAAAGAAATAAAAAATTTATCTAAAAAATTTAAAATCTAATTATTATGCTGTCTCGCACTATTCTTATTAAAAAGAAAATTGAAGACTATCGGAAATTTATTAGTAGTGATATATACTGCGAACTTAAAGAGTTAGCTAAGCAATTAAAAGGACTGAAAATAGCTCATATTAATGCTACCTCATTAGGAGGGGGCGTGGCGGAGATTTTAAGCAGCTTGGTCTCTTTAATGAATGATTTAGGTATCAAATGCCACTGGCATACTTTACCCCCAGACAAGATTTTTTTTCAAATTACCAAGAAAATCCACAACGGTCTTCAGGGAGAAAAAATTGTTTTAACTGATAAAGAAAAAAAACTCTACTTTTCTAGAAACAAAAAGATAGCTCGCTTAATAAGAAGTATCAAAACAGATATATGGGTAATTCATGATCCCCAACCTCTGCCTTTAATTTCTTATTTTCCGAATCTTCATCCTTCAATTTTGCGTCTACATATAGATCTTTCAAATCCTCAGAAGGATACTTGGCGTTTTTTATTACCACACATAGAGAAATACGATAAGGTAATTTTTAGTATCAAGGATTTTGTTCATAGAGATATCCCAAAAGAGAAAATAGCAATTTTTCCACCAGCTATTGATCCTTTGTCTCCAAAAAATATTCCTTTAAGTTTGAAGTCAAGTAAAAGTATTCTTCAAAATTTTGAGATTAATATTGATAAACCACTGATAACTCAAATTTCCCGCTTTGATATTTGGAAAGATCCCATAGGGGTTATTAGGGCTTATTATTTAGCCAAAAAAGAAATTCCCGATCTCCAGCTCGCTTTGATAGGACTAATTCTTGCCCAGGACGATCCTGAGG
>CAZYRO010000020.1:0-1544 GCA_964649435.1 uncultured Candidatus Saccharibacteria bacterium
CAACAATGGCTATTGAAGCAAAACCAATAATTGCAATCTGTATCAAGCCCATTACGCTGCCAACTATATCGGTCATTTTTTCACTGCTAAGAACGGTATAAGATGGCAAATCTTCTCCTCTTCTTCTTTTTCTAGTTTCTTCAAGATTTTCTTTTATATTTTCAACTACTTCTTCTACCAAATAATCGGGCTTAGCTTTGGCAAAGGCCATTTTAGCTCCTGTTCGCTCGCCGGTAATTTCTCGAAAAATGTCTAAATCTACATAAACCTGGGAGTCGTCTTGTTTGGTTCCCACAGACCTTAATATGCCAACAATCTTAAATTGTTTTCCTTTTACAATAACTTCCGCTCCAACCTTCATTCCGGAAAACATCTCTTCAGGAACTAAATAACCGACAAAAATTTCTCTTTTGCCGGAAATTGGCCAACGCCCCTCTTTTAATTCTAAGCCCATATCAGTTCTTAATATATCCAAACCTTCTTCCAGAGAAACCCCGCACAATAAAACTGTTTTTTTCTCACTTTTATATCTCATCACTTCTCCTTTGTAGGTCATAGGAACAACAACATCTACTCCTTTTGCTTTTTTAATCGCTTCAATATCATCATCGGTTAATTCCATTCCTCCAGTAAACGTAGTTACTATATCAGTAAGTTCGCCGGGCATTATCATAATTAAATCCTTCCCCATCATCCTTAGTTGCTGCATAATTGCCGCTTTCATCCCTCCGCTTAAAGAAAGCAAAGAAATTATCAGAAAAATACCAATAACAACGCCTACCATTGTTAACCAGCTTCTAAGAGGCCTTGTTCTAAGACTTTTTATGGCAATTTTGATGTATTCTTTTACCCCGTTAAACATTTTTAAAAAATAAATTAATTTTTATGTTATCCCCGTTATGTTTAACGGGGTTTACTTGGCCCATAAAACTTTTTTGCTTGCTAAGTGATTAGAAACTATTTTGCCATCTTTAATATTGATTATATCTTCACTATAACCCGCAATATTAGGATCATGAGTAACAACAATAATCGTTTTTTTCTCTTTTTTATGGAGATTAATCAAAATTTCCATAATCATCTTTCCTGTAGCAGAATCTAAGTTGCCTGTTGGTTCGTCAGCCACTATAATCTCAGGGTCATTAGACAGCGCCCTGGCAACAGCTACTCTCTGCCGCTCTCCTCCAGAAAGCTCGGAAGGCCTGTGGAAAATTCTGTCTTCTAAATCTAGAGAATGAAGCAACTTTTTAGTTCTCTCTATTCTTTTGTTTTCAGGAATGCCTTGAAAAATCATTGGAAGCATTACATTTTCAAGAGCATTAAGGTTATGTAGTAAATTAAATTGTTGAAAAACAAAACCGATTTTTTGGCCCCTGATTTGAGCAAGCTCGTCTTGAGACAATCCAGAAACATCTTTGCCATCCAAAAAAACTTTCCCGCGAGTAGGAACGTCTAAACAACTAATAATATTTAGGAGGGTCGATTTGCCCGAACCACTTGGACCCATAATTGCTACAAAACCACCTTCTTCAATTTGAAAATTT
>CAZYRO010000020.1:1554-8728 GCA_964649435.1 uncultured Candidatus Saccharibacteria bacterium
ATGTAAAAGAGTAGATTTACCTGAACCGCTCGCACCCATAATTGTTATAAAACTACCTGGAGCAATCTCCAGGCTTATTCCTTTTAAAACTGTAAGTTCCACTTCTCCCAATTGGTAAATCTTCCAGGCATTCTCAAGTTTTATCAGGGGTTTTTCGGACATAATCTTATTTTTATTTTATAATTACCTTTTCCCCTATTTCTAATCCAGAAACTACTTCAATTTTGTCATCGCTACCCTTAAGTCCTATCTCTATTTCTCGATTTTCAAGTAAATCATCTTTTAAAACTTGAACTATAAATTTGCCGTTCTTTTTTTGGATTGCGTCCTCGGGAACAAATAACACATTTTCTTTTGAGGCAGTCTTAATCACCAAATCAGCAGTCATCATTGGTTTAATTTCTTCTCTCATTTCTTCAAAATCAATGGTTACTCCATAATACACTACCTTATCAATTATTTTTTCTGATGGGTCAACCAACATTACCTTTCCTTTTAATATTTCATCGGAAAAGGCAATAATGTTTATATCTACCAGATTTCCGGTTTTGACCTTAACAATGTCCTCTTCATAAATATCTACTTCAACTTGAAATTTATTAGAACTAATCAAAGAAATAACTGATTCGCCGCCAATTGCAACTGTTTCTCCTATTTCGGTATTTACCCTGCTAACTACTCCATTAATTGGCGATTTTAATACTGCGTCATTTAATTTTTGCTGAAGTTCTGCTACTGAAGCCTTAGCTTTATCAACTTTGGCCTGATAAACAGCAATGTCAACTTCGCGAGAAACGGCTTTAATCTTGGCTAAATCATCTTCAGCTTTCTTTAAAGTGTTTTCTGCTGAATTAGTATTTGTCCGATTAGTAATTTTCTGCCCGGCAACCGCCTGTTGAGCAGAAATGACATTAGTGATAGCAGTATTAATTGAAGTTCTCCCACTTATTATATTGTCTTTGTCCGTATCCCACTGGGTTTGGCCGTAGGTAGAATGTAAAATAACCAAATCAATAAGATTGCCCGCAGCGTCTAATGCTTCGCGAATAACCTTCAAATAAGAAAGAAAAGGGGTAAATGTATTATCAATTTCTTCGCGTGAATGGCTGCTGCGGATAGCTGTAATTAAGTCTTCAAGATCTTCAAAAGCAATATCAGCATCTGCTTTTTTTTCTTTTGTGCTGCTTCTGGCCTGAATATCTCTAAAAGAAAGGTCGGAGCGATAATCTTTGTAAAGGGTATTTTCATCAAAAATAGTTTTAAGTTTCTTCATCGCTTTATCCGCGTTAAAATAAGCATTATCAAAAGCATTAAGACTGTCATCATAATCTTCCGATAAGTCGTTTTCTGCTTCTACTTTGACATCTTCAAACGTTATTTTAGCATTTTCAACCACTTGTTCGGCAACTTGAATTTCTTCGGCGCTAGCGCCAGCTATAAATTGATCTAATTCAGCTTTTGCCTGACTATAAGAAGCTTGGGCTTGAAGAAACTGGCTATAAATCTTACCCGTATAAAGTTTAACTAAATAAGCGCCTTGTTTCACTTCTTGTCCCTTGGAAACATATATTTTTTCTACAGTTCCGCTGGTTTCAAATTGAAGACTAATATCATCGGCTGGTTTGACTGTGCCGGTAGCTGAAATTTCTTGTACAATATCGCCTTGCTGAACAACGGCAAAATCATAAGGCAATTCTCCTTTACCTTTAAAGATTGCAAAAATAGCTATAGCTAAAACTATAATTGCGCCAATAGTTATTATGAGTTTTGTTTTCTTCTTCATCTTAATAATATTGTATTATTCTGTCTTTAATTATACAATGAAATAAACATAATAACAAACTACTATGGTCTCACAAAATACTAAAAACTTTCTTCAAAAATTCCAGTCTTATTTTATTTCTAAACCCTCTGAAGAAGAATCCAAAATCCACGTAGATTACATTGCCAGTAAAGTAGCTTCTTTTTATGAAAAAATAAGAAACGTAGTTGACTACCAGGAAGAACACCTTTTAAGACAAAAGGCTGTTGAAAGAATGCTAAAAAGAAGATTGATTATTAAACGAGAAGGAAAAGAAATTGCTAAATCTTTAATTTATGAGCTAATTCGAGCAGGCCATTTTCCCAATAATACCATTCCTGAAAGAAAAATAAAAGATGTAGATATTATAATAAGCAAGTACATTCTATCGCTTAATAATTTGTCTTCCTCTTTAAATAAAAAAAGTAAAGAAGAATTGTCAGATTGGCTTATTGGGTTGGCCTCTTGTGAAATTGAAGAAAAATTAGCGCCGCCCTTAGAAGATAAATATTTGGCTGAATATATGTACCAAATAATGAAAGAAAGGATACTCTTTAAAGATGGATCTAATTTTGATGAAAAAGAAAGAGATGTCCAGCTTTTCATTGCTACTCAAAAAGCCCTATTGAGAGCCGATAAGACTTTAATTACCTATCGACTTCTTAAATTATACTACCCAGAATGGACCAATGCCTCAGAAGAACTAATCTTAGAAATAGCTCAAAATCTTCACTCTTTAAAAAAAGCTTTAAAAAAACAATTTGACCATCCTTTAGCTCCTAAATTATTCAAACTCTGCAACAGATATAATACTCCTTTCCTAATTTTAAGAGACATTATACTTAAATATCCCAAAGAAATCGAAGAAAATATAAATAATCCTGAATCTTTAGAATCCTTCATTGAAGAAGCTTATCAAAATCGATATCAGCACTCCAAGGCCAAACTGAGTCGGGCAGCAATCTATTCAACCATCTCGATTTTCTTCACCAAGATGTTATTAGCTCTCGCAATTGAAATTCCTTTGGATGTCTATATAATCCACCAATTTTCTTATATAAATTCAGCTGCCAGTATTTTATTTCCTCCCATTTTAATGTTTTTCATAATCTCTACCATCAGACCACCAAGAGTAGAAAATGCCCAGAAAGTAATCTGGGAAGTAATGAAGATTGTTTATGAAAGCAAAAAAAAAGAAAGCTACGAAGTAAAATTAAGCAAAAAAAGAGGTTGGCTTTCAAGTGGCATTATTGGCTTGGCTTACTTAATAACTTTTGTTATTTCTTTCGGAGCTCTAATCTGGATTCTATCAAAATTAAGCTTCAGCATTATAAGCCAAATAATTTTTATCGCTTTTATTTGTCTTATAGGATTTACAGGAGCGAAAATCCGTCAGCATTCAAAAGAACTAAGTGTAGAAGAAGAAAAAGAAAGCGGTTTAATATTTCTAATGGATTTTTTCTTCTTACCTTTTGTTAGTGTAGGAAAATGGTTGTCCGGAAGATTAACTAAAGTTAATTTGATTATTTTACTTTTGACTTTTGTCTGGGAAACACCATTTCAGATTTTTGTAGAATTTTTAGAAAACTGGAGTTCATTTCTCAAGGAGAAAAAGGAAAAAATACATTAAACTAAAATTCTACATATCTAACAAGTCATAGGAAGTATCAAAAAGCACAGACCGACAAATCAAAAATTTGACAAAAAAGAAAAATTTTGCTATTATATAACTTCAATCTAAGTCAAAGGAGGGCTCATTGAAAAAAACAAAATATCACCCCTTTAATGAAATATCTCAAGAAGAATTTTTAAAGTTATTTAAAGGCCCGTTAAAAAAACTTTTAGATTACGCAAGGTCTCAAAAAATAACTGTTAGGCCGCTTAATGAAAGGATTAAAGCCGAATCAAATAAACTACTCATAAAACATGTAACTCTTCTTGCTAAGCAAAATATTCCAATCTGGATTGCTAGTATTAAGCATCGTTTTATTTTAGCTGACGTTCTAGATTTAGAATTAAGCAGCAAGAAAAACAGAATTACTGCTTTGGTCATTTTTCCTCATGAAATAGCCCACATTCAAAAGGATATAAGACCCTATTTGTTAAACCACTGCCCAAGTTCTTATGTATCTGTATGTACTTGTCCTCTTTTAGAATATCATTGTTATAAAGAAGGTTTAAAAATTATTAAAAAACTCGAAATTCTAATTGACGAAAAATCTTTCTGGGATTTAGCCCTTCGGTTTGTTGGTTGTCATCGTGGTTTCTGTCCAAAATTTAATAAATGCCCTATTTTAAAAAAGAATATTTATCAAATACCAGAAGAGCATACAAAACAAATTCTCTTCTGGAAAAAACAGAAGAAGAAATTGGGAATAAAGAGAGTGTTAGAAGATTATTTATAAAAACAAAAAAGCTGATGGAAACCATCAGCTTTTTTTCAAAGGGTCTATTTTTGATTATTCTCTTTCAATCTAACAAGTCAAATGTAAAGCGGCAATAACTTCTTGTTTTTTTGAAAGCTTGTTATAAATATCGCAAGCTTTTTTTGTTGGTTCAACAATCACATCTATGCCTAATTTTTCTAAATATTCCTTGGCTTCTTTTGAAACCTTCATTAATCCTGGCTGGCCTGTGCCAAAAATTACTGTCCTTGGCTTTTTCTCAATAATCTCTTTAATATCCTTAATACCAACCCAATGGCTATCTCCCCGCCACCAAGAATTTACCCCATCAGAGCAAATAATCACATCATCTGTATAATCTCTCCCATCAACCCTAATTTTCCCAAAGTTATAGTTCTCTATAAGCATAAGTTAAGACTTAGGTATTGTCTCTGAACGGGTTTTGAGCCTGAAGCGGGCATGGTTCCGCCACGGGCGGAGAGTGCAGGGCTCAACCCCGAGTCCCGCACGCCGGATGGGACGAGGAAAGCGAAGAGACAATATCTAAATTATTTGGTATCTTCCTCTCCAAAAACTTGAGCTGTGAAAACATAAATATCTGTTTCTGGATTTTTCCAACAATCGACCGGCAAACCAATTTTTTGGGCGCATAAAACACTCATAAAAGTATCTAAATCCCAATTATTTTCAGTGGCAACTTGAGGTAAAAATACGCCGGAGCGAAGTCCTTGTTTTACTTGAACGCCATGCTTGCCAATTTCAATATCTTTCCATGAGTCAACTTTTTTCAACGGACTTAAAACTGAAATCTCGTATTCTAAATCTTTCAATTCTTCTTCAATTACTGGATAAAAACGGGAATCTTTAGTGGCCGCCGATATAGCCATTTCTATCACAACCTGATATAAAGAAATTTTTGGTTCGAACGCGCCAATGCAACCTCGCAATTGGCCATCTTTTTTAAGAGTTACAAAAGCGCCAAGAGGCCTTTCTATGGCTGACAAACCATTTGAAAATTCGGGTTTTTTTCCGGTTTTTACATAGGTTTCCACTGCTTCTTGGGCAATCTCAAGCAATCTCTTTCGCTCTTCTTTATTTAATTCTGAACCTGTTTGTAGTGAGCTTGCCGAATCCATAAAAGCAATCGCCGCATATCCCACGACCTGACTTTTATCGCCAATCTCAACATCCCCGGAATTAGCGTATTTTAATAATTTAATATTCTTGTCGGACATTAAGCTCATTATTACTTCAATTGCCTGCTGGCCGCAAGCGCAAGTTTGAAGGTTAGAAATATTTTCTTTTTCTAATTGAGCAATCACTATTTCTAAATTTTCTGTTTTGCCGGTTAAAATCGCTTCAATAACTTTATGGTCGGAATACTTAGCGTCTTCATAGCTTGGATAATGGGATAAGTCTGAACTGGCAATAATTAAGATATTGTCATTAATTAAATTTTTTAAAGAATTAATTAAAATCTCAGCCGCTTCGGGCGTATTGCCCATAACAATGGGCACAATTTTCCAGTTTGGATTTGGCAAAATTTTTTGTAAAAAAGGCAGTTGAACTTCCAGAGAATGTTCCTGTAGATGAGCGTTTTCACGAAAAGATATTTTTTTATGAGAATCAATTATTTTCTTAGCCAAATCTTTATCGATTTCAACATTGCCTAAAGGAGTTTTGTAATATCCTTTGGGATAAACCGAAGCACCTTCAAAATATTCATGATGACTTGGACCAATTAAAATAACTGTATTAATCTCCTGCCTAATCAAGGTTTTGTAGGCATAAGCTGCTACCTGGCCAGAATATACATAACCAGCATGAGGAACAATTAAAGCCCGGATATCTTCCCCTGATGTCGGAGGTTCAACCTCCGACATATAGTTATCTATTATATTTTCAAGTTCTTCTTTTGAGTCGGGATAAAAACTTCCGGCTGCCACCGGTTCCCGAATTAATTCTTCTTTGGTTTTGTTAAGGCTTGAATTTTCTTTTTTCATAGATTCGTTTTTATCAAAAATTAAAACTGCCGCAATTACCACTATTATAAATATAACAAAAATTAAAAACTTTTTCATGCAAACACTAAATTAATCCAAGCGCCTAAATAGTAAGTTGCGATTATAACTATTATGGCGATTAACAGATGCTCTCCAATTACTTTCCAAGGAGCTGCATTTTGGTCTTTAGCAATTTTAAAACTAAAGATACCCAACAATAACAATCCCCAAATTATACTAACAATAATTGCTATTAAAAGTTCAAATAGTAAAACCGGGATAATAAACGTTAGAGCAAAAAGAAATTTAGAGAAAAAAGTAGAAATTGTTGACAGCCATATTTCCTTTTCCGTGTGCTTGCCCTCGGACTCTTCAGAAACGTGAATACCTAAAGCATCTGAAAAAGCATCCGCTATTGCTATGGTTAATATTCCTCCAATAACTACCAGTTTCGAGTGAGTACCAGAATACAAGCCCACCATTAAACCAAGGGTAGTAATTGTCCCCGAAGTCAACCCAAAACTTAATCCTACTTTCATTGAATGTTTCATATTTTTTTATTTCCAAATCCCTGTTGAAATTCCTAAAAGAAAAGAGCTGAATTCTCAGCTCAGCTCGGAGCAAAGATTTAAAACTACTTGCTTAACACTTCCTTCAAATCCTTAAGATTATCCCACCAATCATTTCTATCGGTTTTTTCTATAATACTTAACAGTTTCTTAGCCGATTCGGTTTTCAGGGCTTTTTTTATATTCTTAAGCCAGTCTTTGCATCCTTTATAACCAATGTCTATATATTCCTTTGCCGATACTGCTTGATCTAAATAATCGGCATCCTTGGCGCATTTAGCTTCAAGAGTTTTTCTCTCTTCAAATTCGCTCATTAATTTTAAAAGTGTTTTCCCGCTTTTATTGGGTAAAATTGACACTTGATCTTGGAATGCCCTAAATTCAGCATTTTTTAAC
>CAZYRO010000021.1:0-8559 GCA_964649435.1 uncultured Candidatus Saccharibacteria bacterium
ATTTATTAATTAGATTTTTGTGGCTGCATAAAAGAAGAAAATGAAAAAGCCGACAAATTGTTTCTGCCGACTTAGGAAAAATCATTCAAAATTCGTCCGTAGAACCATGGAATATGCCGAACCACATAGTACCAAGCCAAATTGAAATTATTAATCCAAATGATAAGAGGATGGCTTGTATTGCAGAAAGATTCCTTGGTATTGCGTAAACAAACAAACACAGCATAAATAGTTCCAGCAAACTTAAAGAGATTGAAATGAATCCATTTGGTATTTTTTTAATTAGTCTCATATTTTCTCCTTGTTAAAGAATTTGTAAGCGCCAAACTTACATTTTATTCTATCACTATCTCAATAATTTGTCAATGTTACAACTAATTTCCTCATAATTGCGGGTTTTATTTCATTAAAATTTTTAATTGGGTAAGATTGGTAATTTACGGGATATAATATGAATACGAAAATAATTATTAAAATAATGATTTTAATCATTATTTCTTGTACTTTCCCCTATATTAGCAAGGCGGCCGTTATTATCAATGAAATCGCCTGGATGGGAACAAAGAATTCGGCTAGCGATGAATGGATTGAACTTTATAGTGATCAAGAAATTAGCTTATCCGGTTGGACCCTTGAAGCAGAAGATGGCACGCCAAGCATAGATCTGGAGGGAGGTATTCAAACCAATGGATATTTTTTATTAGAAAGAACAAATGATGAGTCAGTGCCCGATATTACAGCAGATCAAATTTATACCGGCGCCTTAAGCAATTCTGGAGAATATTTAAAATTAAAAGATAGCAATAATAATACAATCGAAGAGATTAATTGCAGTGGAGGATGGTTTGCCGGAGATAATTCTACCAAACAAACAATGGAAAGAATGTCTAGTAGCTGGCAAATAAGCTTAAATCCCGAAGGAACGCCCAGAGCCCTAAATAGCGGTAGCGAGAAACTCGAGGAAGAGTCACAAAAGCCTGAAGATCCTGAAGAAGAACCCGAAAACAAACTTAACCAACTTACTGAAGAGCCTGACCTGCCTGATGGCAAGACTGATGAATCTCCTATTGCTGATGATGAAAATAATATTGTTGTTTTTATTAGTGAATTCTTACCAAGTCCTGCTGGGAAAGACGCGGACCAAGAATGGATTGAAATCTATAATGACTCTGACCAAGTTGTTGATATCTCTGGTTGGCAATTAGACGACGAGGAGAAAGGTAGTAAGCCATTTGTCTTTCCAGAAGATACTCTAATTAATTCGAAAAGTTATTCGGTCTTTTCTCGCCAAGTAACTAGCATCGCTTTAAATAATGATGGTGATGAAGTCCGTCTTTTACTTCCCGACGGATCGGTTTTTCAAGAAATAACTTACGAAAAAGCGCCAGAAGGACAATCTTCAACCCGAACCCCCGAAGGATTTATCTGGAGCACGCCAACGCCGGGACTCCCAAATATTATTGAGCAAGAATCACCCCAGATAAAAACTACCAGCTATGAAGATTCTTTGAAAAACTCCACAAAAAAAGACCTATCAAGCAGACAATATTACAATTTGGCAAATTTAGAAGAATCGAGAGGCAGCAGCAGTAAACTAGTCTTAATTATCATAACTATCGCAGCAATAGCCATTACTATTGGAATAGGTTTTATAAAATTTAAAAAGAAAAAATATTAGAATTTCCTTGCCTTGCTTATGACTAAAAGAAGGTTATTTTTTTCTTGACTTTAACAAGGGTTTTTGGCACAATTCAATATAGATTGTTAATTTTGCTTCATCAAAAAATATGTCTGGGCACAGCCATTGGTCTTCAATTAAATACAAGAAACAAATAACAGACGCTAAAAGAGGTAAAATCTTTAGTAAGGCAGCAAAAATGATTGCCATAGCCGCTAGAAAAGGCGGAGATCCCGAGATGAACCCCGACCTGCGATTAGCTATTGAAAAGGCAAAAGCAATTAATATGCCAAATGACAATATTGAAAGAGCAATCAAAAAAGGAACCGGAAAAGACAAAGAAGGAAAATTAGAAAAAATAACTTACGAGGCATATGGACCCAGTGGCACTCCCTTGATTATTGAAGTAATAACTGATAATAGAAATCGAACTTTATCTGAAATAAAGCATATTTTAAGTAATTTCGGCGGAAAATTAGCTGAAGCAGGAAGCGTTAAGTATCTTTTTGAAAAAAAGGATGGCGATTGGATTCCCAAATATTCTGTAGAAGTCACTGAGATAAAATTAAAGGAACAATTAGAAAAACTTTTCGAGGCCCTGGATGAGAACGAAGACGTAAATGAAATTTATTCTAATATAAATTTATGATTATTTTAGGAATTGATCCCGGCACAGCTACTACCGGTTTCGGGGTTATAGAAAAATTAAAAGTTCAAGGTCAAAAATTAAAAGTTATCGACTACGGCTGCATTAAAACGTCTATGAAGTTCACAACCGCTGAAAGATTGGAGAAAATTTATAATGAATTAAATGTTTTAATCAAAAAACATAAACCCAGCACAATGGCAGTTGAAGATATTTTCTTCTTCAAAAATGCAAAAACAATAATCAAAGTTAGTCAGGCTCGCGGAGTAATACTTCTGACTGCCGCTAAATCAAAAATTCCGATATTTGAATATACGCCTTTGCAAATTAAGCAAGCAATCACAGGCTATGGTCGAGCAGAAAAAAATCAAGTTCAAAAAATGGTTAAAATACTGCTTAATTTAAAAGAAATCCCCAAACCCGACGACGCAGCCGATGCTTTAGCAACAGCAATATGCTGCGCAAATAGCGTTGGAAATTAGCTAATTTTTATGTCCTCAATAACTCAATACATTTTAAGTAAAGGCATTTCTGAAGATATTTTTATCCTCATTTTGTCTATCCCAATAATTTTTGTAATTATTACCTTTACCAGAAGAGTAATCGGTTCAATGACTCTTGGGATTTACACTCCGCTTCTTTTGACTCTTTTATTAACTATAATAGGCATAAAAAGAGGAGCAATTCTTTTTATCTTTGTCTTTATTTCAATGTTTATTGTTCGCTATTTCTTAAGAAAAATCACTATTTTATCAATGACCGACACAAGAACATTAGACGCAATGATGTTTTGCGTTTTAGTGATAGTCGTAATTTTAAGTTTTCTTTATATCCCATTTCTTAAAAATATCCCGCTTGACATTATTAGTTTTCTGTTTTTACTTGTTATAGCTTCCTGCAGTCAGGACCTTATAAAAATATGGGAGTTTGCGGGTTTTAAACAATTCATCTCTCCTATTATAGAAGTCTTGGCTTTAATAATTATTTCCTATCTTTTAATAACTTGGAGCTGGACACAAAATGTCATTTTAAAATATCCTCTGTTAATAATATTTAGTTCTATAATTATAATCGCTCTTTTAGCAAGGTGGAAGCAATTAAAAATAAAAGAACATTTAAGATTCAGAGAAGTTATAAAACATGTGGAATTACCTGAAAAAAAGTAAAACAATTCTCGGCCTGAATGAAAGAAATTTGAACTATGTAAAACTGCCTCTTACTGAAATAAGATGTCATATTCCCGATAATAAATTAAAAACTAAAAAACTACTTAGAAGGGCTGGAATACTCGTTCCAAAAACCTATAAAATAATCAGAAACCAAAAAGAATTAAGTGCTTGCAATTGGAATAAATTGCCTAATAGTTTTGTGATTAAACCTAATTTAGGAACATTTGGACGAGGCATTATAATTGTTTTTGGGAAAAAGAAAAGAAAAAATAAGCAGAAACCTTGCCTGACAGTAGACGGGCAAAATGGACAAGAAAAAACTTGGGTTCAAGCAGATAGAAAAATAATTACAATAAAAGATCTTGAAAGTCATATATTGAAAATACTGAATGGTATTTATTCTTATAAAATAACGACTTCGGATACTGTTTTTTTTGAAGAACGTTTAAAAATCCATCCCGATTTAAAGCCATATTGCAAAAGAGGAATTCCAGATATTAGAATCATTGTTTATAATAAAATACCCGTAATGGCCGAGCTTCGGCTTCCCACTTCCGAATCTCAAGGACGAGCCAATCTTTTTCAGGGAGGAATCGGCATAGGCATAGATATGGGTACTGGTTTTACTATCGCTCGCGGCGTCTGGCATAAAAAACTGATTGATTATCTTCCGGAAAAGAAAAAGCTTCCGCTCGCGGGTATAAAAATACCTTTTTGGAAAAAGGTATTGGAATTAGCCGTTGAGACCCAGACAATTCTCAAGATTAATTATTTAGGAATAGATATCGCAATAGATAGAGATGAGGGACCGGTCGTTGTAGAGGCAAATACCAGGCCGGGATTAGAAATCCAAATTGCCAATTTAGCTCCATTAAAGGTTAGATTGGAAAAAGTGGAGGGGATAAAAGTAAAAAGCGTAAAACAAGCAGTAAGATTAACTCGAGACATATTCGGCGGAGAGATTGAAGAAGAATTAGAAGAAATATCCGGAAAAAAAGTAATTGGGATAACTGAACCTGTTGATATAATTGATAAAAAAGAAAAAAAACACTCTTTTATTGCTAAGATTGATACCGGAAAGCTTAAAACTCAAATTCAAAAAGAAACAGCAAAAAAATTAAAATTAAAAATAAATCGTAAAGAAGAAAAATTAACTGTTTTTCTTTCTTTTATTATGGACGGGGTAGCTATAGACACAGAAGCTCTACTGATTGATGACCCACAGGTAAAATATGAAGTGATAATCGGCAGAAAAGATTTAAAAAAATTTCTCATAGATCCGGCTAAAATTTATTTAAAGTCTAAAAAATTGATTAGAAAGAAAATTTAATAAACTTCCTTTTACCTACTTGAAGTACCATTCCTGATTTAATAGAAATTTCTTTTTTCCAGTCTTTAACAACTTCTCCATCAATTCTTACACCGCCTTGCATAACTAAACGTTTAGCTTCGGCCTTACTTGAAGCTAATTTTGTTTTTGCAAGCAAATCCAGAATATTTATCTTCTTAACTGATAATTTTTTGGTTGAAATTTTTGATGGAGCTTTTTTTTCTTTAAAAACCCTATTAAATTCTTTTTCTGCGTCAGACGCGGCTTTCTTGCTGTGATGGATACTGACAATTTCGCGCGCTAATCTTATTTTATCGTCACGAGGACTGTTTTTTTGTTTTTTAATTTCATCAATTTCGTCTAACGATAAGTCTGTGCATAATTCAAATCCTATAAATATCAAAGGGTCAGACCAAGCCATTATCTGACCAAATATTTCTTTTGGGTCTTCATCCAACCTTATAATATTCCCCTCAGTTTTACCCATTTTTCGACCACTTGGATCAGTTAATAATTTTGTTGTTAAAACGAATTTCCCTTTGTTTTTAAGGTTTTTCATTAAATCCCGACCTCGAAGCATATTAAATGTCTGATCATTGCCGCCTACCTCTAAATCAACATCCATAGCTACGCTGTCATAGGCCTGAAATAAAGGATATAAGAACTCGGGTAAAAGAATTGGTTTATCTTTTTCTAATCTTTTTTGAAACATGTCTCGAGCTAACATTTGTTGAACAGTAAAATTAAAAGCTAAATCTATCAATTTAAACGTATCTAATTTACTATTCCACTTACTGTTAAACATTATTTTGGCCGGATTCTTTCCTGAAAATTTTAAAATTTTACTGGCTTGTTTTTTATAGTTTCTAAAATTATTCTGGATTTGTTGTTTGGTCAATCTCTTTCTTGCAGTTGTTTTATCTGCTGGATCGCCAATTAAAGCAGTAAAATCGCCAATTAGCATAATAACTTCATGACCCAGCTTTTGAAATTGAGCTAATTTTCTCAAAGTAATAGCATGTCCAATATGTAAGCTAGGGGCAGTTGGATCATATCCACAGTAAAGCCTAATCCTTTTACCGAATCTTAAAACTTTCTCCAGCGCCTCAACATTGGGATAAATCTTCTCCACGCCTCGCACTAAAAGTTCATCTATTAATTTTTTATCAGTAATAACCTTGCTCATAACTTAAAGATACTATAAAATAGTAGTATAATCAAATTCATGAGTAAATATAATAGATATAAAAAACCCAGCATTACAACCAAAATAAAATTATGGTTGTATAGATCAAAATATAAAAAAAGAAAGCAGTGGTTGAAACGGCTTTTTGTTTTGATTTTATGGCTTTTTATTCTTGGCTGTATTGGCGTTCTCTGCGTTTTTGCCTATTTCTCTAAAGATCTGCCTAGTCCTGAAAAAATTAACCAAAGACAAATTATTCAATCAACAAAAATTTACGACAGAACGGGCAAGGTCTTGCTTTACGATATCCATGGCGAAGAAAAAAGAACGATTATCGGTTTTGAAGAAATTCCTCAATTCATGAAAGAGGCCACTATTGTAGCCGAAGATGATGGCTTTTACCATCATTTTGGCCTTGATTTTAAAGCAATCATTAGGGCATTTTTATCTAATTTAAAGGGGAAAAGAATATCTCAGGGAGGTTCAACGATAACCCAACAATTTATTAAAAACGCCATTTTAACCCCCGAACGAACTTTAACCAGAAAAATCAAAGAAGCAATTTTAGCTATAGGACTAGAAATAAAATATTCTAAAGATGAAATCTTGGGATTTTATTTAAATCAAGTCCCTTATGGCTCTAATGCTTACGGAGTAGAAGCAGCAGCGATGACTTTTTTCGAAAAAAATGCTAAAAACTTAACCTTGGCCGAGGGAACTCTTTTAGCTGCCTTGCCCCAAGCGCCAAGTTATTTCTCTCCTCGTGGCTCACATCCTGAAGAATTAAAAGCTCGGCAAGAATATATCTTAGACAGAATGGTTTCTTTTAATTATATTACTCAAGAACAAGCTAAAGAAATCAAAAAAGAAGAATTAAACTTTGCTACTCAATCTCAAAACCTTAAAGCCCCTCATTTTGTAATGTATGTACGAGAATATTTAGATGAAAGATACGGAAAAGACTTCATAGAAAAGGGGGGGTTAAAAGTTTACACTACCATTGATTGGGATTTCCAAAAAATAGCTGCCGAAGAAACAATAAATGAAATTGCCCCTTTTAACAAAAAAAATTATGGCGCCAATAATGCTGCTTTAGTGTCAATCGACCCAAAAACCGGTCAAATCCTAGCAATGGTTGGTTCAAAAAATTATTTTGGTGAACCTTCGCCTAAAAATTGTAATCCCGGCAAAACTTGTCTTTTTGATCCTAATGTCAATGTTACTACTCGTAATCGCCAGCCCGGTTCGTCTTTTAAACCATTTGCTTATGCTACAGCATTCAAAAAAGGATTTACTCCGGATACAATTATCTTTGATTTAGAAACCGAATTTGCAGTTAAGGGAGCAGAAAGTTATAAGCCAAAAAACTATGATGGAAAATTTAGAGGACCAATAACTTTTCGTCAAGCTTTGGCTCAATCGCTCAATGTAGCTTCAGTAAAAATTCTCTATCTTGCCGGAGTAAGTGAAACTATAAATACTGCCGAAGATATGGGAATCACTACTTTAAAAGACCGCTCACGTTATGGTCTTTCTCTTGTCTTGGGTGGCGGAGAAGTAACCTTATTAGAAGAAACTGCTGCTTTTGGAGCGTTTGCTACCGAAGGAATAAAACATCCTATTGCGTTTATCTTAAAAATAGAAGATGGAAAAGGAAATATTATTGAAGAATATAAAGATGAACCATCAAGAGTTTTAGATGAACAAACTAGCAGATTAATAACAAATATTTTAGCCGATGAAGAAATGCGCGCGCCAATGTTTGGCTCTCACTCTAAACTCTATTTAAATGAAATACCTGCGGCAGTTAAAACGGGAACAACCGATGAATATCGCGACGGCTGGACAATTGGCTATACGCCTTCCTTAGTAACCGGCGTTTGGGCTGGCAATAATTTCCCTATGTCTATGAAAAACGGAGCTGGAGTTTATGTAGCTGCTCCGATTTGGAATAAGTTTATGGAAAAAGCTTATCAAATAAAAAAAGAAAAAAGAAATCAGCCCATAGCTAACCAGCCAAAGACTGAGAATTATTTTGATTTGCCAGAAGAAGTTGAAGAGTTCACTGAACCAGCACCAATTGAAACGGATAAAAACATTCTTAACGGTAAATTTGCCAACGAAGTTAAAGTAAAATTAGATAAAATTTCCGGAAAATTAGCTACCGAATTTACTCCCCTTGATTTAATTGAAGAGAAAATTTATCGAGAAGTTCATACCATCTTATATTACATAAACAAAAACAATCCTCAAGGAAAAGAAAATGGTCAAAATGATTCTCAATTTAACAATTGGGAGCCGCCCGTAATTGCATGGGCGCTTTCACCGGCAAGAAAAGAAAAATATAATATTTCTCCTCCCCAAGAATATGATGATATTCATACTAAAAAAAACCAACCGATTATTAAGATTAATTCACCAAAAGATAAAACAACTATAAAAACAAGAATAATAAAAATCTGGGCCTCGGCAGAAGCGCAATCAAGAATCAAACAATTGGATTTCTTCTTTGATGATAAATTAATGGGAACTGATATTACTGAACCCTAT
>CAZYRO010000022.1:0-8473 GCA_964649435.1 uncultured Candidatus Saccharibacteria bacterium
AAAGCAATTTAGACGTTGGAATAGTCAATTCAACTTTAATAAGTTTGGAATTAAAAGGAATAGTAAAAAATACAGGAGGAGGATACTATACAAAAAATTTCTAATTCCTGCCTGCCGGCAGGCAGGTCTAATTTCTAAACCATCATTATGAAACTTGTTATCGTGGAATCACCTACAAAAGCTAAGACTATCAGCAAGTTTCTGGGCTCAGAATATATTGTCGAGTCTTCTTTTGGTCATGTTCGAGACTTGCCAAGAAAAGAATTGGGAGTTGATATTGAGCATGAATTCACGCCAAAATACGTTATAATCCCCAAGGCAAAAAAAAGAATTAAGGAATTAAAAGAAAAAAGTCAAAAAGCTAATACCATAATTTTGGCTACCGATGAAGACAGGGAGGGAGAAGCAATCGCCTGGCATCTCACCCAGGCCTTGGGCTTGGAAAATTCTAAATCCCAAGCCTCAAATCCTGAAATTAAACGAATTGTATTTCACGAAATTACTAAACAAGCAATTGAAGACGCTTTTAAAAATCCTAGAGATATAGACATGAATTTGGTATCTGCCCAACAAGCCCGGAGAATTTTGGATCGTTTAGTCGGTTATAAACTTTCTCCTTTTCTTTGGGAAAAAGTTATTAGAGGACTTTCTGCCGGAAGAGTCCAGTCAGTTGCCGTTCGTCTAATAGTAGATCGCCAACAAGAAATTGATAAATTTAAGTCTGAAGAATATTGGACAATTATTGCTTCCCTCTGCAATGCCAAAAACAGCAAGTTTGAAGCAAGATTAATTAAAATAAATGAAAAAACAATTCCTAAACTTGAAATCAAATCAAAAAAAGAAGCTGAAGAGATTATTAAAGATTTAAAAAATACCGAATATAAAATAATTGACATTCGAAAAAAAGAAATTGGAAAAAATCCTCTGCCGCCGTTTACTACCAGCGCTCTTCAGCAAGAAGCAAATCATCGATTAGGATTTTCAGCCAAACAAACCATGTTTATTGCTCAACGACTTTATGAAACCGGACTTATAACTTATCATCGAACCGATTCTTTAAATTTGGCTGAAGTATTTTTAAAAAAAGTTCAAAAATTACTAATTCAAGAATTCGGCAAAAATTATGTCCCTGCCTCTCCTCGCTGTTATAAAACTAAAACCAAAGGAGCCCAAGAAGCCCATGAAGCAATTCGCCCAGCTTATCCGGAAAAAACTCCAAAAATTATAAAAGAAAATTTAGATAAAAATCAGCACAAACTATACGAACTTATCTGGCAGAGAGCCGTTGCATCTCAAATGCAATCGGCAATCATAAACACAAATACTATTGACATCAAAGCTAAAAAATATTTATTTCGAACCACGGGAGCAAACATAAAATTCGACGGGTTTTTAAAAATTTATCCGACAAAAATCAGCGAAACAATGTTGCCTTCTTTGGAAAAAAACGAAATATTAAGACTTGTCAATCTCGCTCCTAATCAACATTTTACTAAGCCACCCGCTCCTTACAACGAAGCAACGCTTATAAAAATCTTAGAAGAGCATGGAATCGGCCGGCCATCTACTTACGCCCCCACTATCAGCACAATTCAAGAAAGAAATTATGTTAAAAAACAAAATAAATGTCTTTATCCGACCGAAGTAGGAATCGTGGTTAATAATCTCTTAGTTAAACATTTTCCAAAAATTGTTAATATAGAATTTACCGCTCGCATGGAAGAAAATCTAGATAAAATTGCTCAAGGAAAACAAGAATGGATTCCGATAATTAAAAACTTCTATGGGCCGTTCAATGAAAATCTTCAAAATAAGTATAAAGAAATTAACAAAAAAGAAATAACTGAAGAAAAAACAGATAAAATTTGTGAAAAATGCGGCAAACCAATGATAATAAAAATTGGCCGCTTTGGAAAATTTCTTGCTTGTTCAGGATTTCCTGAATGTAAAAATACTATTTCTTTAAAAAAGGAAGAGCAAATTACAGATAAAGTTTGCCCTGAATGCGGAGCTTTAATGAAAATCAGAACCGGACGTTTCGGAAAATTTTTAGGATGTTCTAACTATCCAAAATGTAAACATATCGAAAAATATGATGAGGCAAAAAAAATATAAGAAATATGACCATCAATAAGCTTCTTAAAGAAGTAAAACAAAATACTCCATCTGCAGATATTAAACTTATTCGTCGCGCGTATGATTTTGCTTCTGCTGCCCATCAAGGACAAGAAAGAGAAAGCGGAGAAAAATATATTAACCATCCCCTTAATGTCGCCCTGTTGTTGGTTCAAATGAAATTAGATACTCAAACTATCGCCGCTGCTCTTATGCACGATGTAATTGATGATACTGCTTTTAGCCTTCAAGATATTAAAAATGAATTCGGCAATGAAATAGCTTCTCTTGTAAAAGGAGTTACCAAATTAGGAAAAATAAAATATCAAGGAATTGAACGTCATGTAGAAAATCTTAGAAAAATGTTCTTGGCAATGGCTAAAGATATCAGAATAATTATAATTAAACTAACTGACCGATTTGATAATATGAAAACTCTTTACGCTCTTCCGGAAAGAAAACAAAAACGAATTGCTTCAGAAACATTGGAAATCTACACGCCAATCGCTCATCGCCTGGGAATGGGCAAGTTAAAAGGAGAATTAGAAGACCTTGCTTTTCCTTATCTTTACCCCCAAAAATATGAATGGTTGAAAAATAAAGTAAAAGACCGTTATCAAACAAGAGACTCTTATCTAAAAAAAATTAAGCCAATTGTTGAAAAAAAGCTTAAGCAAGCCAATATTAATTATTTCAACGTTCATGCGCGAGCCAAACGATACTATAGTCTTTATAAAAAACTGGAAAGATACAATATGGATTTCAGTAAAATATATGATTTAATGGCTTTAAGAATCATTGTGCCAACTATTAAAGATTGCTATGCGGTTTTAGGCGTTATTCATAAAAATTGGAAGCCATTACCAGGCCGAATAAAAGATCATATTGCCGCGCCTAAAGCAAATGGCTATCAAAGTCTTCACACCACTGTTTTTTGCATTAATGGCAAAATAACTGAATTTCAAATCAGAACCCCAGAGATTCACATGGAAGCAGAATATGGTATTGCCACTCATTGGATTCGTCCCGAAGAAATAAAAAAAACAAAATATTATGGCATTAAAAGAACTCATTTAAGTTGGATAAGAGAACTTGAAAAATGGCAAAAAGAGATAAAAGAACCAAAAGAATTTTTAGAATCACTTAAAATCGACTTTTTTAAATATCGAATTTTTGTTTTAACTCCCAAGGGAGATGTAATAAACCTTCCAGAAAGAGCTACTCCAGTTGATTTTGCTTATCAAATACATACACAACTTGGCCATAGGTGCGGAGGAGCAAAAGTTGATGGAAAAATAGTCCCTCTTAATTATCCTCTTTATAATGGACAAATTGTTGAAATCTTAATTAAAGAAGATTCAACGCCAAATCAGGGTTGGTTAAAGTTTGCCAAGACAAATTATGCAAAAAATAAAATAAAATCTTGGTTTAAAGAGCAAAAAAATAAAATACAAACAAAAAAACAGTTTTCAAAAAAAGAAAAAATAAAACTCGAGGAAGAAATTATTATACAAAGTTTTACTAAAAACAGATTAAAAAACGCCGCAAAGACAATAAAAGAAGAAAATTTTTCAATAAAATTAGCTAAGTGTTGTAATCCTCTCCCTGGAGAATCCATAATTGGCTACATTGCCAACTCAAAAACAATAACCATTCATCATCATAAGTGTTATAATGTTATTAATAAAAATGATGAAACACGGATTCTTTCTGTGTCTTGGAAAAACGCCATTGCGCCTCAACCAATCACCATTGAAATTTTAGCTAAAGATAGAATTGGCTTGATTAAGGATATAACTACTATCTTGAGTAAATTAAGAATAAATCTAACTAATATTAATGCTTCGGAACCAAGCAAGGGTATAGCATTGGCGCTTATTACTGTAGAAATTTCCTATATTAATCAAGTAAATGAAATTCGAAAAAGACTTGAAGAAATTAAGGGAATATGGGAGATAAAAATAATATAAATCAACTTATTCGCTGCTCTATTGACATTCTTTTCAATAGAGTGTAAGATAAACTGTCAAGTGTTCTTTGACACAAAAAATATGTGAGAGGTGAAACAAAATGAAAAAACTATTTATTTCGGTTTTGATTGGACTATTTGTTGTGGCTTTATTGCCTCAAATAGCTTCAGCGCAATTTGGAAAAAACATGGTAATTAAAGGAATCAGCTGGAAAATCTATGAAAGCAGCCACTTTTTAATTCACTATTATTTTCCGAACAAAAATGATTGGGCAAAAGAAGAAGAATACATTCAGGACATGGTAAGATGGACAGAAACAGCTTATAAACAGATTAGCGAAGAAATTAATTATGAAATGCCCGTTGATAATCCAAAACACGGAAAACCAAGAATTTTCTTTTATTGGTCTCGTAATGATGCTGATCATCATCCTCTTGGCCCGGGCGGCGCAGTTGCTTATGCCGAACCCCTGCAAATGCGAGAAATCTGTGTTTCTAAAGAATCTCCCGATGAAAAAATTCAACAAATAGTAATGCATGAAACAACCCATTTATTCCAGTTTAGTCTATGGAATCTTGCGAAAAAATCTCCTAGTCAACTTGCCAAACAATGGTATAGTTTTCTAACTTTCATTTTTGAAGGATATTCTCAACATACCTCAAAACTTCATCGCACAGAACCGGATGCTCGTTTAGTCCTTAGATATTGGGTATTAAATGACGGACTTCGCTATATTAATATCAAAGACTGGGCACATCCAGCGCTTTCCGGCGCATATGAAATTTGCTATGTTGTTGCTCCATACCTCTTTGATTATATTAAGGAAACTTATGGTAGAATCGGCTTTGAAAATTTTGTTAAAGAATTTAGAAGAGCAAAACCAAACGTAAGAGGATTTGAAAAAGTAGTTACTCAAGTCTTAAAAACCGATTTCGCAGAACTTGATAGGAATTTTAGAAAATATTTAGAAGATCAATATAAGCATTTTCCAATTGAAAAAAAAGAGGCTTTTGAGTATGGTAGAGATATTTTAGTTCAAAGAAGTCTTTTAAAACCAAAAAGGAAAGTAGATAACGCTTATGAATCGGTGATTTCACCTTCCGGCGACCTAATTGCCGCTTTTATAGTTAGAAAAGAAAGAGTGCGAGTAGCTTTAATCAGCAGAAAAGATGGAACCATAGTAAAAGAGTTGACTGGCGGATATTCGTTTTATAAATACGGATTAATGCCAATTATTAACTTACACGGACCAGGAAAATCCTTGTCTTTTTCTCCTGATGGCGATTATGTGCTCTATTTTGCTCAAACTGCCAATAAAAATCCCGTTCTTGTTATTCTTGAAGTTGTTACAAAAAAAGTTAAAAAAATAAGAATTGAACTTAATGACGTTGAATCGCCGGAAATGTCTTCGGACGGAAAAACTGTAATTTTCAGCGCTAATCTGGGCGGACAAAGAGATATTTTCTCTTTAAACTTAGAAACTCAAGAAATTAAAAATCTGACAAACGACAAACAATTTGACTATGCGCCAAGTTTTTCTCCCGACAATAAAACAATTGTCTATGTAACTAATGTTAAAGGCTACAAAAAATTGTTTACTTTTAACATAGAAACTCTGGAAAAGAAACAGCTAACTTTTGGCTGCAGCAATGAAATTCGACCAATATATAGTAAAGACGGCAAAACAATTTTCTTTATTTCTAACCAAGATCAGGATAAAACTGATAATATTTACAGTTTTAACATTAAAAGTGGAAAATTTACCCAATGGACAGATGTTGTAAATGCCATCCATAGTGTTATTCCCATGAAAGATAAAGAATTACTAGTTGGAGCTGTTGGCTATAGAGATTCTCGACATCCCTTTAGCTATAATCTATATGAGGTAAATTTAGATGCAATTGAGCCAACTGTTTTTGCAGATGACTTGCTTAAAGCCAAAAAAGTAGAAACCGCGAAAAAATCAGAAATAAAAACTGAAAAAATTGATCCCGAAAAAATTAAAAAGTATAATCCCTGGAAAAATATTTATCTTGCTAACGCAATGTTTTACGGCGGCACAAGCACTCGACTCGGAATTTACGGCATGGGTTCTGCAACTTTAACAGATCTGACTAGAACTAAATATATCCAAGCTCAAATTATGCAGTTCGGACAATATTACAAACACAACACATTATCTTATTTCGATTTTTCCCGAAGATTAGAATTGGGAGCTATTCTAAGCTATGAAGATCATTACTCTTATCCTTGGTTTGTTTCTTGGGGATACAATCCCTACGAACAACCTGCTATGGATAAAGTAATGTATGAGCTCCGATTCAAACGAACGGCATTAAACGCTATTGCTCAATATCCACTTGATATATTCCATCGCATAGAATTTTCTTTAGCCGGCACTTCAGTAAAATACCAGCATCCCGATTGGCAGTCTTATGCCGATTACTATGAAACAGAAATAGAAATGACTCTCAATAATCCTTTATATCAATTGCTCCCTAGCGAAATATTGGAAGACCACATAGAATATCTTGTTAATGGAAAAGAAGAATCTGAATTACGAGCTGATTTCTTAAAACAGTATATTAATGACGGAAGTTTCTTAACTTTTAATATCGCCTTAGTTCGAGACACAGCAATGTATAAACGTTTTGGTCCATTTGTCAATGATATGTACAGAGTTGACTTGGGTTGGAGCACCGGCGGCCATAATGCTAGAATTTCAGTTGAAGGCAGAAAGTATTATAGGTTGGGAAGTGAATGGGTTTTTGCTCTTCGTGGATATGGGGGACTTCAGCTTGGAAAAACTATTAATCCCTGGATTATAGGAGGTCTCGGAGAACTTCGAGGTTATGACTGGATGCAATTTATGGGAAATAGAATTTGGATGGTTAATGCTGAACTAAGATTTCCTTTGGTAAAGAACTTTAATCTGATGGGTTTCTTGTATGTCGGCGATATTCGGGTCGCGCTCTTTATGGATATGGCTAATATTTGGTTTGATAATGAAAGGTTCAACGCTTTGAATAAAGACGATGTTAATTCCGGAACAGTTAAAGGATCAATTGGTGCTGATTTGACCTTAGGAACCATTCCTATTTTGGGAATGCCGCTACATCTTGCTTTTTCAAAAAGAATGACAAAAATCAAATTTTTACCGAAACTTGAAGAGGACTGGCAGATAAAACTCTATTTCGGATTTAGTTTCTAATTAAAAAAATAAAAGTCAGGCGCAATAAAACGCTTGACTTTTTTTTATATTTTGTTAAACTAAAGAGAAGTTCTTTAAGAATTTAATAAGGGAGGAAAAAATGAAAAAGAATTTAATTTCATTTATCGGATTAATTTTGATGGTCGCAATAATAGCATTGCCGGCTTGGTCTAAAACAACGCAATTCCTTGGAGAAAATCTTGAAATTATGTCTTTGGAAGATATTAAATCAGGAATGGTTGGTTACGGGCTTTCTGTTTTTGATGAATCGCAAGAAAGAAAAAAATTTGAAGTAAAGATTGTAACAATTGAACATTATATTCATAATAAATATATTATCTGGGCTAAAATTTGGGGCGGACCCGACAATATTATTAATAGGGCGGGCATAATCGCCGGAATGAGCGGCAGTCCTGTTTATCTTAAAGACCCTAAAGATGGTCAATATAAACTAATCGGCGCCTTAGCTTACGGATATGCTTTTCAGCCGCCAGATGAAGCTTTAGCGGGAATAACACCTATTGAAGAAATGCTTGGCCTTCAAAACCTGTTAAAGGCATATTATGGTAAAAAAAACGAAAATAAACTTCAAGAATCTCATCAAATTTTTCCAAATCCGGAAAAAATCAGCATTCCTCTTCGTCTTATTGGAAATAAAGAAGTAATCAAGTCTTTCAAGGCAGAAATGAAAAAATATATTCCTTTTAATTTTACCGACCAAAAAGTTCCCACGACTATTATTAGCCAACAAGCTGAAACTAAAACAAGTTCCAGTCAATCAAATACTAATTCAGGGATATTAAAGGCAGGAGATGCAATTGCGGCCATTCTTTCGGTGGGAGACATGACGCTTGGTGCTACTGGAACCGTTACTCTATCTAATAGTAAAGGATTTTTGGCTTTTGGCCACCCGTTTTTCCAGACCGGCTATAGCAATATTCCTGTATTTCAAGCAAAAATCGGAGTGATTGTTCCAAATTTAATGACAAGCTTTAAGAAAAACAAAGAAATTGCTAAATCTCAATTAGGATTGATTGTGGTAGATAGTCTTGAAGGAGTTTTAGGACTCTGGCATTCTCAAAACACCATGCTTCCTTTAAATATAAATTTCCGTAAATATCATCTTAATGGCTTTAAAGTAGAAAATCAATGGAAGATAGAAATAGCGCGAAAGACT
>CAZYRO010000023.1:0-8357 GCA_964649435.1 uncultured Candidatus Saccharibacteria bacterium
GGTTTCAGGAAGTATTGCTATATTTAATTTAGCCAATAATCTTCAATATGTGCCAGTAGGAATTTTTGGCATCACCTTTGCCACTGCCGTTTTTCCCAATCTTTCTAATGCTTTTGCGCGAAAAAATAAGAATATTTTTTCTAAAAACTTTTCTTCGGCATTTTCTCAGATTTTATTTTTAATTATTCCTTTAAGTGTTTTGTTTTTTATTTTACGGGCCCAGATTGTTCGAGTAATTTTAGGTACTGGAGAATTTAGCTGGGCAGATACCCGCCTTACTGCGGCCGCTCTTGGACTTTTTTCCTTAAGCATTTTCGCTCAGGGTTTAATTCCTTTGATTAGTCGAGCTTTTTACGCCCTTCAAAATACTAAAACCCCGGTTTTAGTTAGCTTGTTTAGCATTATTTTGAATATTTGTTTTAGCTTTTTCTTTGTTTGGATTTTAAGCGGTTCAAATATTTTTTCTTCTTTATTTTCTAATATTTTAAAGCTTAAGGGAATTAAAGAGATTGCCATTTTGGGATTGCCCTTGGCTTTTTCTTTGGCTAATATTGTTAATTTTGCGATTTTATTAAAATTATTTGCAAAAAAAATAAGTTGGTGGCATCCTACAGCTATTTTAAAATCTTTTTCAAAAATTATTTTAGCCGTCCTGCTTATGAGTCTTGTTACTTATAGTTTTCTTTATATTTTAAATTTATTTTTAGATACCCATACTTTTATCGGCATTTTTTTGCAGGGAGTTTTAGCCGCTATTGCTGGGATTATGGTTTATTGCTTGGCGGCGTTTTTATTGGAAGTAGAAGAGATGAAAATGGTCGTTAAAAAGATAGTCAAAATAAAATAATTTAAAAACTGTATTACATAGCATGACAATAAATCAAGGTAAAATTAGAAATTTTTGTATTATATCTCATATTGATCATGGAAAATCGACCCTTGCAGATCGGTTTTTGGAAATAACAGAGACTGTTGATAAAAGAAAGATGCAGCCGCAATATCTTGACAGAATGGCGATAGAAAGAGAAAGAGGGATTACAATTAAGATGCAGCCCTGCCGAATGGTTTATGAGGATTATATTCTGAATCTGATTGATACGCCGGGTCACATTGATTTTTCTTATGAAGTTTCCAGAAGCTTAGCGGCAGTAGAAGGAGTAATTTTATTAGTTGACGCCACTAAAGGAATTCAAGCTCAAACAATTGCTAATTTAGAAATGGCCCAAAAACAGAATTTAACCATCATCCCGGCCATTAATAAAATAGACATTGCTAATTCTGAACAAATTGAGGATGCAAAAAAGGAATTAGCGGCTCTTTTAAAAATATTGGAAGATGATATTTATCTTATTTCAGCAAAAACAGGGCAAGGCGTTAAGGGACTTTTAGGAGTAGTTATAAAAAAAGTTTCTGCGCCTGTTTCGTCAACGAGTAATGCTCTGCGAGCATTAATTTTTGATTCGGAGTATGATTTTTATAAAGGCGTAATAGCTTATGTTAGAATAATTGATGGAATAATTGATAAAGGAGATAAGATTTATTTGATGGGTTCAAAAACTCAAGCCGAGACGATTGAGGTAGGTTATTTTAAGCCAGAGTTAATTTCTTGTGATAAATTAGCGGCCGGAGAAATTGGTTATATTGCCACCGGACTAAAAAGCATTGAGAATTGTCGAGTCGGAGATACAATAGCAAACAAGCTGCAGGTTGAGAGGCATAAGCTGCAAGCTCTTAAAAGCTATGAAAAGCCACGGCCAATGGTTTTTGCTAGTTTTTACCCGATCGATTCCGATGATTATGACAATTTAAAAGACGGGCTTAGAAAACTGAAACTGAATGATGCTTCTTTGGTTTTTGAAGGAGAGTCTTTGCCAGCTCTGGGAAGAGGATTTCGCTGTGGTTTTTTAGGAATGCTTCATCTAGAAATTGTTAGTGAAAGGCTGAAGAGAGACTACGGACTGGAGTTAATTATTACTTCTCCGGCGGTTATTTATAAAATAATAAACAAAAATAATTTAAGTAAATTTGTTTATAATGTTAGCGAGTTTTCCGATCCTAATCAAATAAAAGAAATCCATGAACCATGGGCTAAAGTAGAAATTATCGCGCCGAATGATTATTTGGGTTCAATTATGAAACTATCAGAGACCTTGCGAGGCAAATGCAAAAATACCAAGTATTTAGGGCAAGGCAAATTGATTATTGAATTTGAAGCTCCGCTCAATGAAGTTATTTCCGGGTTTTATAATAAACTTAAAAGCGTGACTTCCGGTTATGGATCAATGAATTATCGGTTTATTGGCTATCAGAAAGGGGATTTAGTAAAATTAGATATTTTATTGGCCGGGGAGAAAGTAGAAGCTCTCTCAAAAATTGTTCCGAGAGACAAGGCTTATAATGAGGGGAAAAAATTGACGAAACTTTTAAAGGAAATTATTCCTCCACAGCAATTTACTGTTTCAATTCAGGCAGTTATTTGCGGAAAAATTATTGCCCGGGAAACAAAAAAAGCCCTACGAAAAGATGTAACTGCAGGGCTTTATGGAGGTGATTATACTAGAAAGAAAAAATTATTAGAAAAACAAAAAAAAGGTAAAAGAAAAATGGCAAAATTCGGCAAGGTTGCTCTTTCTCCGGAAGTGTTTTTAAAGGTATTAAAAGAACGATGAATTTAATGTGACAAGGAAAGACCTTTACTTACTGCAATTTATTTCTAATTCAAGCAGACCATGACTTTCGTGTCCAACTAATTTAACCTCATTATTAGTCGCATTTAGATTGATATTATTCTTGCTTAATAAAGTTACTACATGATTACAACTTCGACAATTTGGACCATCGCCAGTATTACAATACAAATCATCTGAAGTTCCTATATAAATATCATTAATATAAACATCTGTTTTTTCGTTATCTTGATATCTTTTTTCCTCATATCTAAAAGCTCCAGTAGTAATTTTTACCTGACAATTATGTGTTCCAATAGAATCAGAGTCAAAAGTATAAGTATATTCATTGTATGCAGGCTGGTTGTATTCTATCCATAAAACCTTTTCATTGCATCTATCCACATAATAGCAATTATTAAAAAAGACATTGTTGCAAGACCAAGTGAAACTAATAGGTTGAGCAATCTGGCAATCAGCATCAATGGCACACTGATCTGTCCCAAGGCCTTCTACTTCAATACAGCTTATACCAACGCATTCTTTGTGAGTAGGAAGAACTACCGCACAATCAGCATCAGTAACGCACTGATCTGTTCCCGAACCCTCTACTTCTTGACAAGAAGCGTTTATACATTCGGTATGAGCGGGAGGAGCTACCACGCCCTCTCCCTTCAAAACAAATACCCAGTCATTAGATGAATCAGGCGTAGAAACTGTAAACTTGTTGTTAGTCGGATTTCCGGAAACTGTGTCAATATAGTTGAACTCACCGTTTCGGGGATTAAACCACCAATAATTATATTCTCCATTCCAGCCAGTGATATCAATTTCAACCTGGCTTTTTTTGTTAATCCAGCCCAAAGCAACTTCTCCGGATTTTATAGCCCAGTATCCTGTATTACCAACAGTTTTCCCTGTTCTTTCTTGAGGAATCATAGTCTTCCAAGGAATTTTTTTTGCCAAGTTAACTGCATAGCCAGCATCTCTTAGATATTCTGTTGGTAAATTGGGTTCGCCGGGCGTACTCCATCTGGTGTAATAAAATAAAATTGGCTCACGAACCGTCAAAGCATCTCGATAAATATTTTCCCTTGCTTCAAAGCGCGTCATTGGATCTTGACCAGAATTTCCAGGAGTTCTGAACCATCTTTCAGTCCAAATAGTTGGCTTTTTGGAATCAAAATATTTAAGACTCGTTGTTCTATTCCATTCCCTGTGGCGGCCAGCATAAGTACTGACTGTATTTCCCGCTCCATAATTATCATCGTAATACCAATTAGTAATAATAGTTGAAATCCCTCTATCTTCAAAATATTTAGCTTGATTTTGGAGCCACTCATTTGAGATAATTCTCTGCTCCCAATTTATCTCTATGATTATCTTGTCTTTCGGCAAATTTAAATAATTAATAATTTTATCATAGGTTTTATTTCTGTTTGTCTGAGTTTTATTATCACATGACCAGTCGGTTTTTTCTGGATATAAAGTCAAAATCGCATAAAGCCCTTTTGAATTTGCCTTATCTATCGTAGGTTTAAGCCAATTAGTATAAAAGCCGTCATTGGGTTGAGCACAATTATTATTTATCCAAGGAGAAACAGAATAAAAAGGATTTTTGGGGTTATAAAAAGCAAGTCGAATCGCATTAACCCCGCTATTTGCCAGTTGGTTGAAATACCAATCATAACTTGACCACTTGCTAGAAGAATCATCAGGTTCTTCGTAATATCCTACAAGATAATCAGGATTTCCAGAAATATCTTCGGGATTACCAATGGCCATAACTGATACTAATACTTTTATGGGATTATTTATAGTTACGGCTTCGGCTTGATTTGAAGAAATAATGATAATGTTCTGGAGATAAATTATTTGTGTTTCTTTGGCCAATGCCTTTCTAGCTATAAATTTGGATAATCTATCTAAAATTTTAGTAAATGCATTGAGTTTAGATTTATCAGTCATGGTTAATAAATCAGAAAAATCACTAGCTAAAATAAAATCATAAGAAACAGTTACTGATTGGCTTGAATCCAAATTACCAATCTGCCAGGTTATTTTATCACCATCATCTGTTCCCTCATTAGAGATATTAGTAATTAAGAAAATATGGTTTTGATCATAATCGCTGGTAATAATTAAATTGGAAAGATTAGTATCAGAAGTATTGGTATAGGCAAAAGAATATCTTAAAGTATCTCCAGGCGAAGCTTCTCCATTATTATCTGCGTCATTTAAGACGCTGTATGAGGTATTTGTAGAAGCAGAAGGGTCTATCTTTACAATTGGACATTCCAGTTTCCAGGCATTCCAAGGCGCTGGAAATACATTAGGATTAATCAACGCAACAATTATTGAATTAATAATAACCCAGCCAGCAAAAGCAATGATTATTCCAATTATAGCAGCATAGATTGCCTTTTTTCCTTTAGCCGTTTGTTCAGCTGAGCCACCTGCAGTTAATATTATTATTCCAGCAATAACAATGAATAAAATGGCTAAAGGCGTTATTACTTTTAAGGCAAAAGTAATGATATTTCTGACTAAAATAAGAATATGACAAAGCTGGCATTCAGGAGTATCAGCTGTGCCGCAGGGAATAAGCTTGGCATTGACCAGAAAAGGAATAGTGGTCAAAAAGCCAAGACAAACAATAAGGATAATAATTTTAAGAGATTTGTTCATAACGCTAATTTTATTTAATTCACTTTTATTATATCATATATTTGTTATAATACAATTGAGGTTTATTATGAAGCAGAAAAAATTAGTAAAATTAGCAAGAATATTTTGGCTTCTCTTAGTGGTTTTGGTTATTTTAGGCATGTTTGCCTATCTTTTAATTCCTTTAATTAAATAATATGAGCCAGCTAACTTCTTCTCGATTTTTTGTTTTTGTTCTTGCCCTGGTTCTTATTGGAGTTATTACTGCGGCCGCTAAAGAAAATTACCGCAAATATCAAATAAATAAAGAGACGGGAATATTTAAAGAAGAAATAGAATTCTTAAAAGAAAAAAACAAATCACTGTCTAATCTTTTGAATTATTTTAATTCGGAAAAATCTTTAGAAAAAGAAGCTCGACTTAAATTTAATCTATTAAAAGAAGGAGAAAAACTGGTAATAATAAGTCCAAACGAAAAAGCAGATTTAACAAAAAATCAATCTTTAGAATATGAAGAAAGCAATGGGCTTTCTAATTTTAAAAAATGGCGGGGATATTTATTTGACAAGGACTTTAAAGAGTGATAGTTTTAAATAACGTACCTTTAAAATAAAAATAAAAGGAGGTAAAAATGGAAGATTATTTATTGACGAGACAGAAAAGGATAGAAGACGCTCGAAACTTGGCTATTCAATTTTTCAAAGAAAGGAGCGCAGAGCAAATAATGTTGGAAACCGGCACTGCCATAGGAGGCGTTATCGGCGCAAGCGGAAAAGCTGTTATTTTGGGAGCCGATAGCCAGATGACCGCAGGGCACCGAAAGATTATGGGGTTTGAAAAGATTTTTGAAATAGACAAATATACGGCCGTAGGCATAACAGGAGCAGTTGCTTTTCTTCAGGATATTGTAAAGATTTTTGAAGTGGAAATATGTTTTAGACAAATGCTTAAAAGCGATGGCACGGTTTTGAGCCCGGGCGGAAAAGCCAATATTTTGGCCGGATTAGTAAAGCAAGTTATTTCACTTCCCTTGGTTTATGGAATTGGTATGGGGTTTTTGCTTGCTGTTTACGACCCGAAAGATGATGAAGCGAGACTGTTTACCATTGGCTCCTTGGGCAGTGTTTATGAGGACAAGAAAAAGTTTTCAGCGGATGGTTGTGGGGGAATCTGGGTATATTCAATTTTTAGAAGTAATTATGATGAGTTTGGGGGAGTAAATATGAATAAGAAAAATCTTGTAAAATTAACCAGAAAAGCAATACAGCATGCCATTGATAATGATTCTTATTGCGGCGGTAAAAAACTGATTTATTTGGTTGATGAAAAAGGCGCGAGGAGAATGAAATGAAAAAAACTAAAAAGTCAAAGGATCTATTAAGCAAGATTTTTTCTGAATTCAATCAAGAACTTAGTTCTAAAGACAGGGAAAAACGAACCCAAAATATTAATTTTTATTTGGCAAATTACGGCGGCGTTATTATAGCCATGTCTTGCCGAGATGGAATTTTGTTAAGCGGAATTAATCCTAATTACGAAAAAACTATTTTTCAGGTTTTTCATAGGATTGGGTTATTGGGCATAGGAAAAGAAAGCGATTGCGAAGAAATTCATACTTTGTCAGAAGCGCTTGCTTTTAATACAAGTTTGAAATTAAGCAAGGCAGATATAAAAGCTCGAGATATTATAAAAGAAATAGCCAAAAAACTGGATAAAAATTTTAGCTATTCGGGAAGCGGAGAAGGTTCTTATAAAGCAAATTTCATTATTGCCGAACTGGGATTTAAACCTGAAGAAGATTTTATAGATTTTGTTAGTTTTTGCGGCGAGAGAAGTCTTAAAAATAAATCTAACAAAAATTTTGGGGAAATATCAGAATTACCAGAGCTTATTTCCAGGATTATCTCTAAAGATGATTTAGAAAAATCGATCGCAGAGAAAACTGATATTTCTAAAAAAAACAAAAAAGTAAAAGAAAATACAGCCGATGTTGAAGCTAAAGAAAAAGAAGAGATGGTTCTTGAACTAAAAATCTCTGAGGAATATCCGATAACAAAAGGTTTAAACTTTCTAATAAATAAATTTTATTCCCAAGGAATTATTTTTAACATTAAAGAAGCAGCTTTATTTGTTGGATTATTAAGTCGTTTACTTAATAATCGAGGCGGAGAGCTTGAGATGGCCTATCTTGACAGAGATATGCTTAAAAAGACAAAAACAGAAGAGCGAAGATTTCATCATATCTGGCAAAGAATTACCAATCCCAATCCCTATAAGCCTTCTGATCCGTGGAAAGACTGGAAAAAATTTGTGGCTTCAACTTATAAAAAAGTAAAAATAGGAGAATTGTATCCCGGCCAGGAAATTTTAATTGACCTTTATGAAATTTTAGAACAGACAGAGTTTAGTCGAAAAGAAATGGAGCTATTAAAAAAAGTAGAGAGAGAAGAGTTGGCTCGGCTTATGAAGGGCGTTTTAGAAACAAAATATAAAGAATAAATTCAAATCCGTTCTGTTAAATAACAGAACGGATTTTTAAATTAGAGGGGTTGCGGGGTTGACAATAATTTCTATTGTGATAATTTTAAATAAAGGAACTTAGTTCCTTTAAAACTTAATTGAGGAGGATGCAATGAAAGAAAAAAATAAAATTTCTCCCCCCAAAACTCGTATCAACAAGATTATGCTTGGATCTCTTGAACGCCCTGCGCTGCACTGGATGGCAAAACATTTACCTTCGTGGATGCTTCCCGACCATCTTTCGCTTATAGCCATTATTGCTGCCGTGATTATTTTCATGTCCTACTGGTTAACGCGTTTTAACCTGGCTTGGCTTTGGCTGGTCAATTTTGGTCTTATACTGCATTGGATAGGCGATAGTTTGGATGGGACACTTGCCAGAGTTCGTCATATTGAACGTGAAAAATATGGTCTTTTTATTGACCATGGTTGCGATACAATTGCTATGTTCTTAATCTGTGTAGGAATGGGAGTATCTCCTTTAATGGACTTAAGAATTTCGCT